>JADGDI010000031.1:0-27007 GCA_016744975.1 Hyphomicrobiales bacterium
CCAATAAAGGATTCTGTCTAAGCCAAGCTCGAATTTCCCGAGCAGTGATTTTCCATAATGGCGTTGTGCGTTCTTTACGTCCTTTGCCATGAATATGCACAAAGGCTGAACGATCTAAGATCACATCATTGACTGTGATTTTAATGCGGGCTTTATAGAGATTGTCGCGTCTGCCTAACATGTTATAGGTGCGTAATATGGCATCTAAATAGGATAGTAGATATTTTGGTTCTAAAAAGGCACGGACTTTTTTTGCGATGACAGGGGTTCGACCTTGGCCGCCCCCGACTAAGATTTCAAAACCCAGCTCACCGGCATTATTTTTGACGATTTGTAAGCCGACATCATGATAGGCGATGGCTGCGCGGTCTTGACTTGCGCCATTGACCGCGATTTTAAATTTACGTGGCAAAAAGGCAAACTCAGGATGTAGGGTTGACCATTGACGGAGGATTTCGCACCATGGACGTGGGTCGGCAAGCTCATCTGCTGCTACAGCTGCAAATGGATCAGTTGTCGTATTACGGATACAATTGCCGCTGGTTTGAATGGCGTGCATTTCGACTTTGCTCAGATCGTCTAAAATATCGGGTATATCGCTTAAGGCAGGCCAGTTATACTGGATGTTTTGGCGGGTGGTGAAATGCCCGAAGCCTTTATCATATTTACGGGCAATATGGGCTAGTGTTCTCATTTGGCTGCTGTTTAGCTGGCCGTAAGGGATTGCGACGCGCAACATATAGGCGTGTAATTGCAGGTAAACACCATTTTGTAGGCGTAAAGGTTTGAACTCATCTTCGGTTATATCGCCAGAAAGGCGGCGTTTGATTTGGCTTCGAAACTGAGCGATGCGTTGCTTGATAAATTCAGTGTCAAATTGATCATATTGATACATGTTAACATGATTTGGTTTTGAAGGCGTTGCCTGAATGTCAAAATTTTCTTTATACATTTTGTAGCGCCTTTAATGATTTTTGCTGTGTAGCATTTGGCGTAATATATTGATGTTCTAGCTCGATTTTTTCGGTCAAGCCAACAGGTTTTATGGTTGGGCTTCGCTTGGCGCGAATGGTTTCACGCATGCCAATTGGTGTGGCTTTGCCATTGATTGGTTTTACATCAAAACTATAAGCGCCTAAAACCAGTTGCGATATGGTGGTGATTTGCGCCAGATTGAGTAATTCTATTTCGTTAATTCGGTTATAGGCAATTGCTGAATCGGCAATGTTAGGCGACCATGTGCCGTCCGCTTTAAGATAAACACTCAAGCCTTCTAGTAAAAGATTGGCGGTGATTGAAACGGGATTCTTTAATGGTTTTGTTGTTGCTATGAGGGTCATTTCAGTTACCATTCTTTGTAGATATTAGTTTCTAGGCGCATCATAAATATTGTTTTCTAAACTCATCGATGGATTGGGCATAATTGTCACTTGGTTTTGCTGAGTAAAGATGTTCAATTTCTATATTTTCATTTTGCAAATGGCTAAAGATGTTATTCTTACGGGCTTTTGCACTATTATCACCTAATAAAACAATGATTTTACCGTCACGCGCTTGTTTGGCGATCTTCATGATTAATTCGCCATTCTGTGGCTTATCAGGGTTGCTCAATATTTTGGTATATTGTGCATCGCGGCGGGCGAAATTGGCGAAAGTTTCGATGTCAATATTGTTGCTTTCGATTTGGTAAATCTCATCGGCCAGTTGCATTATTCTTGCTGATTTTATGCTTAACAGGTCTGGATCGGTGACATGAATGATGTAAAATTTACCATTTGGTGCTTGTGGATTGGATAGCGCATCGTTGGCTAATTGATTGGTTTGCGCCAAATCTCCTGATAAAAATTTTTCTGCTATTTTTCCGTTAAAGAAATTTTCCCAAAAATGGCGTTTGTCGGTCATGGTGGTTAATTTCCTTTTGACGATATGGCGAAAATTTTGCGCATATATTGCTAATTTCCCGATATTTGGTGACAGTTGCTGCTCAATAGTAGCGCGGATCTTTTTTGCCAAAACGGGGGCTGTGCCTTCGGTGGAGATTGCAATTGTCACTGGTGAGCGATCGACAATTGAGGGTATATTAAAGGTGCAAATTTCTGGATTATCGGGGCTATTAAATGGTAAATTTATAGATTTTGCCAATTTTGCAACGCTAATATTCTCATGGTGATTATCGGCGCAGGAAAATATAGCGATTAGGTTTGGAAGATCGAGCTTGGTGAATTGATGGTGTAGATGAATGATGGCAATATTTGAGTGCGATTGCAAATATTGGATTAACGCAATTGATGGAGCAGGGGCGTATAATTTTATTTTTGCATGGGTTTTTACCAACAGTCGCAATTTGTTCAGCGCCGCTTCGCCATTGCCGATTAGTGCAATGTAATTATTGTCTGTTTTAAGGGAAATTGGTAAATAACGCATTTTCCGCTCCTAATGACTTGGCTATATGACCAAAAAAACTGTAATTTGTTTATTGATAGAGTAATATTTGATAAATGCAACAATAAACTGAATTCAAATGTTAAATAGTTTATATTACTTTTATTTAGTGTTAAATAAAAGTAATAACCAATTCTTGTAAATATATTGGAAATTTTGATTTAAATTAGGCCGAGCATTTTAAAACTGGCATGACCATCTTTTGAAATAATCAGGTGATCGTGCACGCTAATGCCGATTGGTGTGCCTGCTTCGATGATTTGATTGGTCATTCTTATATCCGCAGGGCTTGGGGTGGGGTCACCACTTGGGTGATTATGCACTAGGACAATGGCGCTGGCGGATAATTCTAAAGCGCGTTTGATGACCTCACGTGGGTAAACTGGCGTATGGTCTATTGTGCCTTGTTGATGGACCTCATCAACGATGATGCGATTATGTTTGTTTAAAAATATAATGCGAAATTCTTCGACTTTGCTATAGGCCATTGCTGCCTGACAATATTGAACCAAGGCGGACCAACTTGACAAAATGGGTTTGTCGGTCAAGTCATCTTGCATCATGCGCAGTGAAACAGCATTAACCAGCATTATGTCCTTAGCGACGGCATCCCCAACACCTTTGACCTCGATTAAGCGATTATAATCTGCAGCCATGACGGCTGAGAAATTTCCAAATTTGGTAATTAAATCTTTGGCGATTGGTTTTGTGTCGCGGCGGGCAATAGAGCGAAAAAGATAAACCTCTAGCAGTTCATAATCGGCCAACGCGTTGGCGCCTTGGTTATGTAATTTGCTTTTTAGCCGCTCGCGGTGGCCTAAATAGTGGGGTTTCGTATCGTTCATTTTAGATGATTATTTCATAGATATGGCCAGCTTGTATAACCTTTTGGGGATAATGTGAATGCCTCATAGCCATCTTTTGTAACACCAATTGAGTGTTCATATTGGGCGCTTAAAGAGCGATCACGGGTTACTGCTGTCCAACCATCGCCAAGAATTTTAGATGCGGCTTTACCAATATTGACCATTGGCTCGACCGTGAATAACATGCCTTCGGTTAGCACTTCGCCTTCACCCGGGTTGCCAAAGTGAAAAATACTAGGTGCATCATGGAATAACCTGCCTAGGCCATGGCCTACAAAATCGAGCACAACAGACATGCGCTCTGCTTCGACATATTGTTGAATGGCGTGTCCGATATCGCCAGTTGTGGCGCCAGGTTTTATAACATCTAGGCCAGCCATTAATGATTTATAGGTGACATCCATTAGGCGTTCGGCAATGCGTTTTGGTGTGCCTGCAACATACATGCGGCTGGTATCGCCGTGCCAGCCATCAACAATATAGGTGATATCAATATTAAGAATGTCGCCATCTTTTAACGTTTTCTCAGACGGTATGCCATGGCAAATGACGTGATTTATTGAAATGCACGATGAATGGGTATAGCCTTTATAATTAAGCGTTGCTGGAATGCCGCCATGTGCCATGCCAAAATCAAAAATTAATTTATCCAAATAAGCGGTGGTTACGCCAGGCTTTACATGTTCTGATATCATATCGAGTGCAGCAGCGGCTAATTGACCTGCTTTACGCATGCCAGCAAATGCCTCGGGGCCGTAAATTTTTATTTGTCCAGTATAGGCTAAAGGCGCTTGTTCGGCATCGATATAAGTCATTTGGTTCTCGTAAATTATGTCTATTTAATTTAGGATATATAGGCTTTATAGGCAATAATAACAAGAAAATTTTATGACATAAAATTTGCTAATTTGCCAATTTATATTTATGTGGGGAGATGCCTTTTATTTGTTTAAAAGCACGACCTAGATGACTTTGAGATGAAAAGCCACAGCTATAAGCAATATCAACCAATGGCATATTGGTTAGAATTTGCATTGCGGCTTTATCTATTCGAGATTTTTGAATATATTGATGAGGCGTTATGGCAAAACTAAGTTTAAACATACGGGCAAAATGATACTCGCTCAAATTTGATAATTGTGCGAGGTCGGCCAATTTTATGTTTTGCTGTAGGTTATCTTGAATATAATCTCTAACCAAAGTTTTATTGCGCGGTGAAAGTCCGCCTTTTACCCTAGGTAAAGGAGTGTTGTTATTGCTGTATTTTTGTATCAGACATAATAGAATCATTTGAATTGCGTGGTCAATAAAATGCTGGTTTTGACCATCTTGCCAATCGGTTTGGAAAACTCCATAACGTAAAATATTGGCTAGGGTTAAGTCGTTTTCAAACGATAATTCTTGCAAAAAAATTTCACGTGGGTCTTTATCAAATGTTTCAAGCGCGATTTGTTTTAAATAGTCGTCTGTAAAATACATATGAGCAAGCTGAAAAGGGTTGGTAATCGACCAAATGGAGCTTTGACTTTTGGGCATTAAGCAAATGGTGTTTTCTTGCGACTTTTTTTTAATGGTTTTATCCATGCGTTTAACGCCTGCACCATTGATGAAGTAAAGAGATAGGGTGTGGTGGCCATTGTTTTGATAGCGTACCAAGTCGTTTTGGTTATTCCACAATGATAGTGTGACATTTTTGCTGGCGTCTTTTACCTTAAGCAGCTTTGCATTTGAGTTTGACGCGAAAGGTTGTAACACGGATGGAAATTTTTTAACATTTATGTTCATTGGATGAGCTTAAGCGAGTCCTGTGGTTAACTGCAATGATTTAATAGTGATTTATTTAACTAAACCGCAAGAATGTAACAAAAAATAAGAATTATGGCAGATTTGTTATAGGGGGTGCTAAATTGGTCCTAATTTAACAAGGATAAAAAATGACCATATTTTTGTATATATCGTTGATATTTGTTTGGGGTGCTTCGTGGATTGCGATTGCCTGGCAAGCTGGCGATGTATCTCCTGTAGTTTCTGTGTTTTATCGATTTGCATCATCTGCAGCTATTATGTTTCCGATTATGAAGATGCTTGGGAAAATAGAGCGCACCAATATGATTGACCATGCATATTTTGTTGGGCATGGTGCATGTTTGTTTGGATTGAACTTTATATGCTTTTATTATGCAAGCCAGTATTTAATGAGTGGCTTGTTGGCTATTATATTCTCGACAGCCACTTTGTGGAATGTATTGAATATGTATTTTTGGTTTAAGGAAAAACCATTGCCGCAAGTGAAATGGGGCGTTTTATTTGGGTTGTTGGGTTTGCTAATGTTGTTTTGGAATGATGTTTCTAATGTCAATTTGGACGTTGATTTACTTAAAGGTGTCGGGCTTACATTATTAGGCGTTTATATTTTTTCACTTGGCAACATGATCTCGGTTCGTAATAACCGCATGAAAATAAGCGCGATTACTTCGACTAGTTACGCTCTCATATATTCAAGTGTTATTTTATTGGGTATAATTTTACTAATTGGTGCTGAATTTAAGTTCAACTTCTCGCCGCTTTATATTGGGTCATGGTTATTTTTGGTATTTGCAGCAACGATATTTGGGTTTACGGCTTATATTGAGCTTATAAAACGCATTGGCGTAAGCCATGCGCCATATATTCTGGTAATCACACCTTTGGTGGCGCTTGGTTTGTCTACTATATTTGAAGATTACCAATGGACATTGCAGGCAATTATTGGTGTTATGTTAATTGCGGTTGGTAATGTGGTTGTGCAGTATAAACAACCGCAGAAAAAATAGCAGATCTATATATGATTTAAAAGGCCAAGCAGGTGTTTGGCCTTTAGTGAGGAGAGGGAAAATTAATGCGGGTTTAAATTGCCTTTTTCGCTAAGCGGTTTTAGCTCGGCTGCCATAAGACCTTTTGGACCATCGCCAAAACGCACCAGAATTTCTTGGCCAGCACGTAATTCGGAAAAACCGAAACGGCGCATAATTTCCATATGGACAAAAATATCCTCATCCATATTGGGGCGGGTAACAAACCCATAGCCTTTTTTGCGATTAAACCATTTTACGATTGCAATCTCATAATCACCTTTGGGGATGATATTAAAATGAGTGTTTGCAGGCTCTTTTGCATTGGGCGGTGTTGCTGTACTTAAATCTACATTTAAGATTCTAATTGCTTGCCAGCCGCGTTTGCCTTTTATTGCTTCGCATACTATGTGTGCGCCTTCGTGTGCAGTTTCAAAACCACCTTTGCGCAAACAGCTGACATGAATTAAAATGTCACCGCTATTGTCATCGGCAATCAGGAAGCCGAAGCCCTTGCCCGGGTCAAACCATTTTACGCGGCCAGAAACTTCGAATACTTCTACTGGTTGAGAAGCGTCTGTATTTGGATATTCTTCTAATATAGGCACTGAACCCCCCATATACCACATTTACAATCAATGGTGATATAATGGAGCTTTTGACAAATGGTGCTTCTACATACAATTGAGAAACAAAATTTAGCTTGAAATTCGAAAATCATTAACCTCTGATAGAAATCGAATCAAATCCATTATTAACCATAATTTAATAATATAGATTTCAAAACTAAGTACAATGGTCATGTATAATATTTTTCTTAATTTATATTTTGTAGGGAGGGCATTGGTCTATTGACACTAGACCTTAGTCTAAACCATTGTGAATATAGGGGTATCTTCAATTGTAGTTTTTAATCTATTAGTGGAGTGAACTAGATGACTAGCTTGAGTTGCAAGGTTGAGAAATTAACGATTGTAGTTTTGAATTAATGATGAAAGCTGTGAATGTATAAAATTATTTGATGGTATAAATTATTTTAACACGCTTATTAACCAAGTTTTGAATGCTGTAATAGCCTAATAATAAAGTAAGCATATTTAACATTGCAGTAATTAATACTGTTTTGACTGTAATTTCAGCAATTTTTACCGTTTTTTACACTCAACTACCACTTAACATCACTTTCACAAGTTTCTTTTTCAGGTAAATAATATTCTTTCTTGACTTATCAGGTGTAAAGTTTTTTGATAGGAGAATGCAAGATCTGGTTATTGGAGTTTTTAATAGCTGGATTGGATTTGTGAAATTTATTTCACTTTGAGAATGCATGGGGAGAATATTTTACTGAGATAAAGTAAAATACTGTAAAATTAAAATAGGGAATTACAATGAAAAAACTATTACCATTAGCTCTTGGTATTGCTGCACTTGCGACAGGTTCTATTGCATCAGCTGGAACTTTAGATGATGTCAGATCTAACGATGTGTTAAAATGTGGTGTATCAACTGGTCTTGCTGGTTTTGCTACACCTGACGACACTGGTGAATGGCAAGGTCTTGATGTAGATACATGTCGCGCTATTGCTGCTGCTGTACTTGGTGACGCAAAAAAGGTTGAATTTGTTCCAT
Source organism: Hyphomicrobiales bacterium (assembly GCA_016744975.1). Lineage (GTDB taxonomy): Bacteria > Pseudomonadota > Alphaproteobacteria > Rhizobiales > OSC116 > OCS116. The sequence continues at coordinate 7,769 of JADGDI010000031.1, forward strand.
TGACTTCTAAGGTTCGTTTTGAAGTTTTAAAATCAGGCGAAATTGATGTTCTTAGCCGTGTTACGACTTGGACACTAACACGCGATGTAGGTCTTGGCCTTAACTTTGCTGGTGTTAACTATTATGATGGCCAAGGCTTCATGGTTAGCAAAGATTTAGGTGTTTCATCTGCTAAAGAATTAGATGGCGCTTCTGTTTGTGTGCAAACTGGTACAACTACTGAACTTAACCTTTCAGAATATTTCCGTTTAAATGGAATGACATATGAGCCAGTACCTGTAGAAACTTCTACTGAGGGTCGTGCTGCTTATTCTGCTGGTCGTTGTGACGTTTATACAACTGACGCATCTGCACTTGCTGCACAGCGTACTGGTCTTACAAACCCTGGAAATTATGTTATTCTTCCAGAAATTATTTCTAAGGAGCCTTTAGGCCCTGTTGTTCGTCATGGTGATGATCAATGGTTTGATATTGTTAAATGGTCTCATAACGCAATGTTAAATGCTGAAGAGCTTGGTGTTACTGCTGCAAATGCTGTTGAGCGTTCTAAAGATGCTAACAACCCTGCTGTTCAAAAGCTTCTTGGTACTGCTGATGCAGGACTTGGTAAGCAACTTGGTCTTTCTGAAGATTGGGCGTTGAACATTATTACCCAAGTTGGTAACTATGGCGAAAGCTTTGAACGCAATGTTGGTGTGAAAACTCCTCTAGGGCTAGAACGTGGTATGAACGGCCTTTGGAATGACGGTAAAACTGGCATTCAATATGCACCACCAATTAAATAATAATAAAATGTTATTTTTTTAGTATTAGCGAATCCTCTTTCTTGGAATGCTTAGGTTGACTGAGGTAAGAGGATTCGTTTTTTTAATTTTAAAATTTGGATGGACAACATGAGCGTCACTGATGTTCCAGAAAAAAAGCCCTTTTCGGTAGGGGCCATGTGGAGAGACAAAAAAGCCCGTGGAATAATTATGCAGATTGCTGCTGTAATTGCAGTCTTAATTTTTATAGGGTGGATTGTCGCGAATACTGTTTCTAATATTAAAAATTTAGGAATTGAAGTTGGTTTTGATTTTCTTTGGACTACTGCCAGCTATGATATTAACCAGTCATTGATTGATTATAATGCAACTGATACGCATTTTAGAGCGGCTGTAGTTGGCTTGCTAAATACTTTGTTGGTTGCTGTTTGTGGTGTGATTGCTGCAACTATTTTGGGGTTTTCGGCCGGTGTAGCAAGGCTTTCTAATAATTTTGTTATTAGTAAACTAATGCAAGCATATGTTGAAGCAGTGCGTAATATACCAGTATTGCTACAAATTTTACTTTGGTATACGGTTATTTTACATTCGTTGCCAAAAGTAAAGCAATCGGTTGCAATTATTGAAGGTGTGATACCTACAAACCGCGGGTTATATTTGCCTCAACCACTTCCTCAAGAAGGCTTTGGATGGGTTTGGATTGTGCTTATCGTTGCGCTTATTGGTGCTTTTTTCTTTAAAAGATATGCAAAAAAAGTACTTGACCAATCTGGTAAGCAATTGCCTGCATTTTGGGTTGGCCTTGCAATGATTATTGGCTTGCCGCTGCTTACATATTATGTGATTGGGCAACCTCTTGAAGTAAGCATGCCTGTTTTAAAGGGATTTAACTTTAAGGGTGGTTTTGCATTAAAACCTGAGTTTTTGGCTTTATGGTTGGCTTTATCTATTTATACAGGTGCATTTATTGCTGAAATTGTGCGTGCTGGTATTATGGCCGTTAGCCATGGGCAAAGTGAAGCGGCACATGCATTGGGCATTAAGCCAAATCTAACCATGCGTTTGGTGGTTATACCCCAAGCAATGCGGGTGATTATTCCGCCGTTAATTAGCCAATATTTGAACTTAACTAAAAACTCATCCTTGGCTATTGCAATTGGTTATATGGATATTGTTGCTACTTTGGGCGGCATTTCTTTGAACCAGTCTGGCCGTGCAATCGAAAGTATGTCGATTATTTTGCTCGTATATCTAACCATATCGCTTGTCGTTTCGGGCATTATGAATGTTTATAATGAGCGCGTTAAATTGGTGGAAAGGTAATTAATATGTCAGAACAAATTCGTGAATATGAATTGGGCATGCATCCTGAGTTGCCACCCCCAAATAGGCAATCTGGGCTTGTTAAGTGGGTAATGGATAATCTATTCCCTTCGGTTGGTAGTGGTATCATTACGGTTATATGTCTTATATTTTTATATTATGTAATTCCGCCATTATTCAATTGGGCTTTTTGGGATAGTGTTGTGTTTAATGCGACTAGCCGTGAAGAATGCTATGCGATTAATGATGGTAAAGGTGCGTGCTGGGCGTTTATTTATAGACGTTGGGATCAGTTTGTTTATGGGTTTTACCCTGAAGCTGAAAGATGGAGGGTTAATATTTCGTTTATCCTGTTGGCAATGACACTTGTTATTGTTCTTGCTGAGAAGGTCCGTAAGGTAAAAGGTATTATGTGGTTGGTGCTTATTTTGCCAATTATCTGTGCTATTTTAATTCCTGGCTCTGAACTTTTGGGTCTAACACCAGTCCCGACTAATAAATTTGGCGGCTTTATGCTGACACTTATTATTGGGATGACGGGTATTTTTGTCTCATTACCCATCGGTATTGGCCTTGCATTGGCGCGTATTTCATCACTGCCGATATTCTCAGTGTTTGCTACATTGTTTATTGAGTTTATTCGTGGTGTACCGTTGATTACATTATTGTTCATTGCCTCGACCTTATTATCTTATTTCTTACCTCCTGGTACGAATTTTGATTTGTTGGTTCGTGTGTTGATAATGGTTACGATATTCTCGGCTGCTTATTTGGCAGAAGTGATACGTGGCGGTTTGGCGGCTATTCCTCGAGGGCAATATGAAGCAGCTGATGCTTTAGGCTTGTCATATTGGAAAAGCATGCGTTTGGTGATTTTACCACAAGCGCTTAAAATATCCATTCCTGGTATTGTAAGTAGTTTTATTGGCTTATTTAAAGATACCACATTGGTTGTGATTATTGGCTTGCTTGACCCATTGGGTATTGGCGCTGCTGCAATTGCAGACATTAAATGGACCGCTTTAGGTTATGAGTTATATGTATTTATTGCTGTTTTCTTCTTTATTTGTTGTTTCGGCATGTCGCGTTACAGCTTATATTTGGAAAGAAAATTGCATACTGGACATTAAGAAATAGGAGTCCAAAATGAGTGATAATGATTTTGCTATTAAAATAAATAAAATGCACAAATGGTATGGTGACTTTCACGTATTACGTGACATCAACCTTGAAGTAACAAAGGGTGAGATTATTGTGGTTTGTGGGCCTTCTGGGTCTGGTAAATCAACGATGATTAGGTGCATCAACCGTTTAGAAGAGCATCAACAAGGTGATATTATTGTTGATGGGATTGAATTAACAAATGACGTGAAGAAAATTGACGAAGTACGCCGCGAAGTTGGCATGTGCTTCCAGCATTTTAACTTATTCCCGCATTTGACTATTCTTGAAAACTGTACTCTTGCGCCTATATGGGTGCGTGGTATGGCCAAAGCTGAAGCTGAAGAAATTGCAATGGGTTTTCTTGAAAAGGTTAAAATTCCTGAGCAAGCTTCTAAGTTTCCAGGTCAACTATCTGGTGGTCAACAACAAAGGGTGGCGATTGCGCGTTCTTTATGCATGAAACCGCGTATTATGTTGTTTGATGAGCCAACATCTGCACTTGATCCTGAAATGATTAAAGAAGTGCTTGACGTGATGACTGACCTTGCTAGTGAAGGTATGACTATGATTTGCGTAACTCATGAAATGGGTTTTGCGAAACAAGTTGCTGATCGCGTTATCTTTATGGATGCTGGTCAAATTATTGAAGAAAACAAACCAGAACCTTTCTTTGATAACCCGCAAAATGAGAGAACAAAACTATTCCTATCACAAATTCTTCATTAGATTTGAGAAATGTTTATAGGTTAAGATTTAAAAGCCATCCTTTTTGGATGGCTTTTTTATTGCTTGAAATACTTGAAATTTAAGCGTATTAAGCATGGTTGATTATGGGGATTGCTATGCGTGTTGATGAATTTGACTTTGAACTGCCTGAAAAAAACATTGCGCTTCGGCCTGTTGAACCACGCGACAATAGTAAATTGTTACGGGTTAAAAATGGTGAATTGAGCGATTTCCATTATTATGACTTACCTGATTTGTTACACGAAGGCGATGTGCTGGTATTGAATGATACCAAAGTTATCCCCGCGCGGATGAAAGCGGTTCGGTATCGTGGTGAATTTCAGTCAAATATCTCTGTTACGTTGCATATGAAAAAAAGCCAAAATGAATGGATTGCATTTGTTAAGCCTGCAAAGCGGGTTAAAGTTGGTGAGAGCCTAGTATTTGAAAATGGACTTACTGCTGAAATTCTTACTAAAAATGCGGGTGAGTTGCATTTAAAGTTTAATAAATCGGCCGCTGAGCTAGATGCTGCTATCGCGCTTGCTGGTGAAATGCCATTGCCGCCTTATATTGCCTCTAAGCGTGATTATGATGATAAAGATGTTGAGGATTATCAAACTATTTATGCCAATGAAAAAGGTGCTGTGGCAGCGCCTACCGCTGGTCTGCATTTTACAGATATATTATTTGAAAAGCTTAATGCTAAAAATATTGAAGTCGTATTTTTAACACTGCATGTTGGGGCAGGGACGTTTTTACCGATGGTTGTTGATGAAACTGATGATCATGTGATGCATGCTGAATATGGTTATATTAGCGAAAAAATTGCAAATAAACTGAGCGCTGCAAAGCATGCTGGGCAAAGAATTGTTGCGGTTGGTACAACCAGTTTGAGATTGCTTGAAAGTGCGGCGACGGATGCAGGTGAAATATTACCATTTGCTGCTGAGACCGATATTTTTATTACGCCTGGTTATAAGTTTAAGGCCGTTGATGTTTTGTTGACCAATTTTCATTTGCCTAAATCAACTTTATTTATGTTGGTCAGTGCTTTTACGTCGCTTAATATTATGCAAAATGCTTATGACTATGCGATTGGTAATGACTATCGATTTTACTCTTATGGCGATGCGTGCCTTTTAGAAACAAAGTAATTAGGGAGAGTTATTTTCAATTTAAAAATTACCAATATTATGGTGATGGGTTGTTCTGGCGGTGGCAAGTCCTCACTTTCTAAAAAAATTGCTAAAATTACTGGCTTGCGACTGATTCATATGGATTTTTTTTATTTTGAGCCAAACTGGATAATGCGTGATAATGACATGATTATGCAGGATGTGTTATCTGCAATTAAGCACGATGGTTGGGTTTTTGATGGCAACCATTCTAGCACTCAAGATGCAAGGGCAGAAAAATCGCAAATGATTATATGGGTTGATATTCCTCGATGGCGTTGTTTGCTTAATGTGGTTATGCGGACGTGGAAATATAGAGGGCGGGCAAGACCTGATATGGCGGACGGTTGTAATGAGCGATTGACTTGGGATTTTATTAAATTTATTTGGGGCTTTAAACATAGGGGCAATGTTAAAATTGCCAAGTTAATTGAAGATCATCAAATGGCCAAATTCACCTTTAGGCTCAAAAGCTATGCTGAGGTTAATGCATTGGTTGCTAGGTTTGAGAATGGTGACTTTAATGTCTAATCGTGAAGTTAAAAACATAATGGTTTTGGGGTGTTCAGGCGGCGGAAAATCGACATTAACCGCAAATCTTGCTGAAATTACGCGGCTAAGGGCGGTGCATTTGGACCATTATTTATGGTTACCCAATTGGGTACAGCGCAGCCGTAAGGAAATGCAAAGCTTAGTGGATAAAGAAATATTAGAAGATGGCTGGATAACCGACGGCAACCATAGTGCATCTAATTATAACCTGCGGGTTAAACGTGCTAATATGCTGATTTGGGTTGATATCTCAAGGTGGCGATGTTTGTTGAATATTTTTATGCGCGTATGGAAATATAGGGGCAGGACGCGGCCATCAATGACAGCAGGTTGCCTTGAACGTTTGGATATGGAGTTTTTGCTTTATGTTTGGAATTTCAAAAAAACACGGGGAACAGCGCTTGAACGATTGTTTGAAGTTGAAAAACAGACTAAACATTGTATTAGATTAAAAACATATGCTGACATTAATGCATTTGAGAAAAAGATGAAACAAGATTATGGGCAAGAATTTTAAATTTAATTTAAAAAACACCAATGGCAATGCACGCGTAGGGGTGATTAACACACCAAGAGGTGATATACATACGCCAGCATTTATGCCAGTGGGTACGGCTGGCACGGTAAAGGCCATGTATACCGACCAAGTGGCGGAACTTGGTGCGGAAGTTGTGCTTGGTAATACCTATCACTTAATGTTGCGCCCAGGGGCTGAGCGGATAGAACGACTTGGCGGTTTGCATAAATTTATGCAGTGGGACAAGCCCATTTTGACTGATAGTGGTGGTTTTCAGGTGATGAGCTTGTCCAAGCTTAGAAAAATGACTGAGCAGGGGGTTGAGTTTCAGAGCCATATTGATGGGCGTAAATATAACTTAACACCTGAACGGTCGATTGAAATTCAATGTTTGCTTGGTAGTGATATTCAGATGCAGCTTGATGAATGTACGCCCCACCCTGCGACTGAAAAGCAGGCAGCTGACAGTTTGAGAATGAGTTTGCGTTGGGCCGACCGCTCTAAAGTTCAGTTTGGTGACCGACCAGACCAAGCGCTATTTGGTATTATGCAGGGTAGCGTATATCAAGATTTACGTGAAGAAAGCGCGAAGGGTTTGGTTGATATGGACTTTGATGGCTATTCTATTGGCGGGCTTGCGGTTGGTGAAGGGCAAGAAATTATGCTCAAAGTATTGGATTATGCCGCTGATTTACTGCCAAAAGATAAACCACGCTACCTAATGGGTGTTGGCACACCAAGTGATCTGATTGAATCTGTGCGGCGAGGTGTTGATATGTTTGACTGCGTTATGCCGACGCGGGCTGGGCGACATGGTTTGTGTTTTACGCATCGTGGTAAAGTAAATTTAAAAAATGCTCGCCATGCAGATGACCCACGGCCGCTTGATGAAGACTCTCCATGCGAGGCTTCTAGCCGATATAGCCGTGCCTATTTGCACCATTTGATGAAATGCAATGAGTATTTGGCTGCAATGTTATTGACGTGGCATAATTTAGCCTATTATCAGGAGTTAATGGCTGGTATACGCTTAGCGATCCTTGAAGGACGGTTTGAGCAACATTATATAGAGACCACAGCCTTGTGGGCGCAGGGTGATATTGAGCCTGTATAAATTAAGCAAAGAATGTTTGTTTTTTCTACAATGTTAGTGTACAAGAACTCGACTTATGTTATTGGCCTTAGACTTGGCCGTATAGAATGGATATATGATGGAATCGTTTGAAACTGGTTTATGGGCTTTTCATTTGATTATTGTTGTCGCACTTTTGGTGACAATTTTACTTCAACGCTCTGAAGGCGGTGCGCTTGGGATTGGCGGCGGAGGCGGCGGTGATGCTTTAATGTCTGGCCGTAGTGCTGGTAATGTTTTGACAAAAGCGACGACGATACTTGGTATTTTGTTTTTTATCACCAGTGTTAGTTTGGCTTACATTTCTAAGGTTCAAAATGCATCTTCATCCATCTTAACGGATGCAAATGGTGATGCGGCGGTAACTGTGCCAATTAGCGAAGCGGAAAAAGCTGCCGCTGAAAAAAGTTTGGATAATTTGTTAAACCAAACCAAAGATGCAACGCCATCTGTGCCAGTTTCTCAGTAATTGCGATGTTTTTAAATTTAAAAAAGCTGTAGAGCCAATGGCTTCTACAGCTTTATTGATTCAGAATGATGGGTTTGCTTTAGCCACCAATATATTCTTGCATGGCGCGTGCCTCTGCTTCCATAGCCTCCATACGAGCTTTAACGATATCGCCAATGGAGATCACTGCAATTAATTTATTGTCTTTGACCACGGGGATATGACGAAAGCGACCTGTCGTCATTTTCGCCATGATTTGATTGATGGTTTCGATTGGCGAGCAGGTTACTGGGTTAGCGGTCATGTGTTGGCCGACAGTCTCTGCCATAACTGAATTGCCACTATTGCCTAATGCTTTTACAATATCGCGTTCGGAAATGATGCCTTCTATGATGCCATTTTTATCGCAGACTAATAAAACACCAATGCGCTTTTCGGCCAAAATTTTGCATACATCTTGTAAGTTATGAGATTGGGTAATTGTGAAAAGATTTTGTTCTTTGTTTTTTAACAGAGTTGAAACGGTCATGTTATCTCCCTTTATAAGCCTTCAATCTTTATTATCGTAGCTAAATTTAAAAGAGTTACAAACATTTTATTTTATTTTTGGTCAATTGAGCATTTATTACCATTTGCTTAAACCAATTGAATAAATGCCTGTTAAGCAATATTTGTTTTTTGTTGTGCATATTTTTTGAAAAATCCTGTTTAATATTTTTAGTGTCTGTGTGTTAACTTTTATTGAGTATTTTGTAGCTGTAGAGAGAATGTAAACAAGAATTGTTTGATATTTGCCAGAAGGTTAAGAATTTCTATGACGTTGACTTTTATGTATAACAAAGTAATTTTCATGAACATTTTTAGTTATCTTGCGACCTAACTTTAGGCGGGGATTGTTTGTATTTAACTTTTCTCAAAATTAGTTTTGCGTTGAGATTTTGTATTGCGTATTAAGCAGGGGGTTTTTAATCTCCTGCTTTTTTGTTTGTGGTTAGCCGTTTGGCATAAAAAAACCCAACTAAAAGTTGGATTAAATCTTGATGATTTTGAAGATATTATTTTAGCACAATATTATTAGATTGTTGTTGATATTGTGATTGAGTTTGACGATTTGCCGATTGCACATAAATTGAATGTCTTTGATACAAAGTTGGTGCTGTGGAAACCTGGCCTTTTGGTGATATGCATTCACCCCTTACTGCTAATATTTTTGATGCGTGAATGTATAAAATTGGCTGTTGAGTACTATGAGTAATTGACTGTGAATGCGCTGAGCAGGCTAGCTTTCCGTTTGAATCTAAAAATGCGCCATTGCCTGCTGTACACTCCATTACTTGGCTATTATTGAAGCTTACCTGACCATTACTATAGTTGCCGAAAGTGAGTGATAAGAAATCGGTACCCAAACAGTAAAAAATTTCTTTACGCCAATTTTTTGCATTGCCATTTTTACTGGCGTGGTTTTGTTGTTGCTGTAGTTGCTTATATTGCATTTGTTGTTGCATTTGGCTTTGTTGTTGTGCCTGATATTGGTGTTGCTGCTGATATTGCAATTGGCCACCGGAATTTTGGTTATACTGACCTTGCATTTGTGCTTGATATTGGTTTTGGCATCCACTTTGCGCATTGCCATTGAACTGACCTTGGAAAGTGAGGTTTTGACCAGAGTTGCTTTGACAGGTAGCTTGGTTGTTTGGGGTTTGATATTGGGCTTGGCCTTGATATTGAGCTTGGCCTTGATATTGAGCTTGGCCTTGAAAACCGTTATTGCTGGATGACCCGACATTGTAGGTCGAATCTAGTGCAACATAGCCGTTTAATTTGAAATTATAATTGCCAAAGCTTCGAAATAGTAATGTGTTATGACTTTGATATTCAGTTGAACCGTCACCATCTCCAGAACCGCCAACATCTCCAGAACCACCATTTTTGTCAGTTCCACCGTTGGTAGCGCCGCCATTTTTATCTGTGCCGCCATTTTTTGAGTGACCGCCATTTGGGTTAGCAAAAACGATAAGTGGGTTTGCCACACTTGTTAGTAGCATCACCACGAAGCCAGTTCTAATATAAGAGGTTTTTTTCATATTGGTACTCATTATGCTTTTGACTTACTCATTGCGATTTACGAAAATTCTAATTGTTAGCATTATGAATATAAAGTTTAACTAAAGTGTAAACTTTTAATCAAAATATTTATACTTTCAATTCTTGCTTAACAAATAGTAAACGTTTATTGTTGGCATAGGTGTTGCAACGTCTATTGTTAAGTAAGGTCATTGTCATTTTTGAATTAAGAAATTGACCCAAAATGATACATTGTGACCTATTTTGAGATGGTTTTAGGGTTTAAAGCCTGGATATTCTCAATTTAGTAACTGAGTTAGGTGTTCATATGAAATCGGATATTAACAATTATTTGTTCGACTATTGGAATAAGCTACGTGGTGATGATATTGCACCGCAACGTAAATCGCTTGATCCTGTTTTGTTAAAAGATATTTTGCCTAATTTGTTTTTATTGGATCGCAATAGCAATACAAATTTTAATTTTAGACTTGCTGGCACCAAAATGTGCAAAATATTTGATGGTGAGCTAAGAGATCAAAATTTTTTAGATTTATGGTCTAAAAATGATCGGGATAGCTTTACGTCACTTTTTGATAGTTTGTGCGAGCAGGGTGCTGTGGTAGTTTGTGGCCTAAAGGGCGTTGCAATAAACGGAAAAAATGTTCCCTTGGAAATGTTGGCTCTGCCGTTATTCCATGGCAAAAGCAATATATGTAGTTCGGTGATTGGCTCATTTAGCTATGATCGCGAATTAGACCAAAAATTTATGTTGCCAATTTCTAAAATTGAAATATCTAGTTTGCGGGTGATTTGGCCTGTTGAGCAGGCTGTGGAAATTGCTTCAAGCCCTAAACTGCGAAATTTATCGCTTAAAGTGGATGTTGTTGCTGAAAATGAGCGCGATTACTTAAAGCGACGTTCTAATTTTAAGGTGATTGATGGTGGCAAGAATTAGAATTTTTCATAATTTGGTGGTTTATTCTAGTTTTCTTGTGATCCTATCACCAATTGACGGGAATAATGATAAATTTGAATGACTATTTACAAGTCATTAACCATAACTTTTTATGCTGATCGAATACTAACTTGAGTCGATTGAGCATTATGGACCCCATCAGAAAAAAAATTATAAAACTTTCTGCGCATTATCCCTATAAATTTAGGGCAGTTGATGTGAATTTACCAGGCCGAATTATGCGTGCTGACCGTTCTGAAAGTGAATGTAAGGCATATATAATGTCTGCAGGGGCGGTGACTTTAATATCAAATATGCGAGTTAACGTTGGGGAACGCATTGTTGGATATTTTGAAACCGTTGGCCGTTTGGCTGGAGAAGTTACTGATATTGATGGTGAAGGGTTTTCGATGAGTATCGTTGCGCCTAGCAAACACCGCGATAAATTGGTCGACAAGCTCACATGGTTGCATAATTTGAATAAATCGGGCATTGCGGATGATCGTGATGGAAAGCGTTTTGTACCAACATTGGCGGAATGCGTTATATCGGTTGTTACTGGCGAGAAATATAAATGCCGACTGATTGATATGTCCATTGGCGGTATGGCGGTAAATGTACAATTAAAAGCCCCAGTAGGATCATTGGTACAATTTGAGGATGCATCTGCCGTGGTTGTTCGTAATTTTGAGGGTGGTATTGCGCTTGAATTTGTGGAAAAACCCTCGAAGCAGGTCATACAAAAATACTTTATGCGAGATCAATTATAATTAGAGTTTAGAAAACCCTAACAGATGCTGTTGGTTTTTATCATTCAACTTTACGCTTAGTTTGCACCTGTTCATTTTGGTACAGGATGGTGGGTGATCTTTGTAATATTTTAACAAATCCATTGTGCTATTTTGACACGTAGCAATATTACTAACTTATTAAAAATTAAAATAATATATATATATCAGTTAGATAACAGGTTACCAGGAACAAGTTCAATTTGATTAAAATTTAAGTATAATTTTAGACAAATCAGACTTAAATTATGTCTATCAGCTTATCGCTTTTTAAAAATCACTAATGTAAAACTGCTTTCATGATCAAATGGTCGGGATTGGGATTATGAAAATTTTTAAAAAGATAGCAAAATTAGGTATGTGTATTGCTGCTATTACAATGGGTTTGAATAGCAATGTATATGCAAATGAAAATGATGGAATAGGACTGATTACTGCAAGTATTGGGACTAGTAACCGATCGGTAAAAGTAAAAAAATCTACAGGTCTGAACGCTTATATGAAAATATATGGTGAGACAGATGCGCCTTTGGGCTATATGAGCTTTTGCTCTAGATTCCCTGCAGACTGCATTGGTGGTACTACCAAACCAAATATTGTTGAGCTAGATGCTGGCAGTTGGGGCATACTGAATGATATTAATGATGCAGTAAATAAAAAGGTTGAACCTGTTTCAGATCAGGAATTATATGATCAAGTTGAAATGTGGGCTTACCCCATCAATAAAGGTGATTGTGAAGACTATGTTTTACTGAAACAAAAACAATTGATTAGCCTTGGTTGGCCTAAGGAGTCGCTATTAATTACTGTTGCGATTGATGAATTTGGTGGCGGCCATGCTGTTTTGACAGTTAAAACAAATATTGGTGATTTGATTTTAGACAATCAACGTGCAGAAATTCTGCCTTGGCAGCAAACGACTTATACTTACGTGAAGCGTCAATCTACATCGCACCCTGCTCTATGGGTGGCTCTCAGCTCTGTAGATTGAAAATAAAAGCGATTTTCTGATTTGTTGGATTTTGATAAACTTCATTGAGTCAGAAATCGCCACTAGAATTTGGGTTCAGACGCCCCACCCGTATACCATCCATTATTGTCTGGGCTCAATTAAAGCCGTTGCTAATTTAGCAGCGGCTTTTTTTATATGGGTTAATAGCCAAATTGTTCGCGTAAAATTCGCTCTTCAAGGCTATGTTTTTCATCGAACATCATAATTGCCTTGTCAGATTTATTCTGATTGACTGTGATTTTAGTCACATTACGAATTTCATGGTGATCAGCGACGGCAGAAACTGGCCTTTTTTCTGGCGAATTGACTTTGATTGAAATTGATACACTATCTCGCAGTAATGCACCGCGCCAATGACGTGGCCGGAATGGGCTAATTGGCGTTAGTGCAATTAATTTGGTATTGATTGGTACAATTGGGCCATGGGCAGAAAGGTTATATGCTGTGCTGCCGACAGGGGTTGCAACTATAATGCCGTCGCATACTAGCTCTTCTAGGCGGGTTCTTTTATTAATGGATATTTGTAACTTTGCAGCTTGATGGGTTTGGCGCAACATTGATACTTCATTAAATGCATTGACGCTAAAGTGTTCGCCTTGATTATTTTCAATTTTTGCCTGCAATGGGTGGACGATGTGTTTTTTTGCAACATTTAGCCGTTGGGGTAGGTCGTCTAATTTGAACTCATTCATTAAAAAACCAACACTGCCGCGGTTTAAGCCATAAATTGGCAGGCCACTATTGTTGAAACGGTGCAGACATTCAAGCATAAAGCCATCGCCGCCTAAGGCAACAATAATATCGGCCGTTTCAGGTGAATTATTACCATAACGTTTGTTTAACGTGATTTTTGCCTGTTCGGCATCATCTGTTTTACTGGCGACAAAGCATAATTTGTTAAAGGTCATTCGGTTACTCAAGTTTTTATCTGACATTAGGGTTAGGTACTACATTATGTCAATGCGATTGAGTATAAAAAATAATATATTTTATACTACACTTTTTATTTGTTATATAAAATATATTACATATTATTTATATAAATTAATTGACTTTGAATGAAATATTGTGAATAACCAAGAAAACATTGATTGGAAGGTGGTTTATGTCACGACTTGATGATTTGGAAGCTCAGAGTATTTACATATTTCGTGAAGCTTTCAATAAAATTGAAAATATTGCTTTATTATGGTCACTGGGTAAAGATTCCAATGTGATGGTTTGGTTAGCGAAAAAGGCGTTTTTTGGTAATATTCCATTTCCTGTTATGCATGTGGATACGGGAAAAAAGTTTAAACAAATGTATGAGTTTAGGGATCGGTATGCTGAGGAATGGAAGTTAAATTTTATCCGGGAAATTTGCCCGCCCATCGAAGAAATGGACGAGACATTACCACCTGCTGCTAGAAGTGCTGCGCGTAAAACTGTTGGGCTTAGGAATGCTACTCAAAAACATGGTTTTAATGGCTTATTTGCTGGCATTCGGCGTGATGAAGAAGCAATAAGAGCAAAAGAGCGGGTGTTTAGCCCGCGCGGGAATGAAGGCAAATGGGACTTTAGACACCAGCCACCAGAATTTTGGGATCAGTATAAAACAGAATTTCCAGAAGGCACGCATATTCGCATTCACCCTTTATTGCAATGGACAGAGCTGGATATTTGGAACTATACCCGACGTGAAAATATTCCGATTATTTCTCTATACCGCTCAAAAAATGGTATGCGATACCGCTCGTTGGGCGATGAGGATATTACCCACCCAGTTAAAAGTGAGGCATATAGCATTGATGAAATTATTAGTGAATTAGGTCAGACAAAGGTTTCAGAACGTAGTGGGCGTGCGCTTGACCATGAAACGGAAGATGCGTTTGAACGGCTGCGGGCCGAAGGGTATTTATAGGTTGGATATGGATATGAATATACAAAATGAGCAGATAGTAAAAGAGCAAACCAGTAAAGATATGGCGACAAGAGAATTGCTTAAAGTGGCTATTGTCGGCCATGTTGACCATGGAAAATCAACTTTTGTTGGGCGTTTGTTGCATGATACGGATAGCCTGCCTGATGGTAAATATGATGGAATTGTCGCAATGTGCGAAAAGCGCGGTGTGCCCTTTGAATTTGCTTTTTTGATGGACAGTTTTCAGGCTGAACGTGATCAGGGTATAACGATTGATACCAGCCAGATTTGGTTTAGCTCCAAAAGCCGCGACTATGTGATAATTGATGCGCCTGGCCATAAAGAATTTTTAAAGAATATGATAACTGGTGCTGCGCAAAGTGATGCGGCCATTTTGATGATTGATGCCCATGAGGGGGTGCAGGAGCAGTCAAGGCGGCATGGTTATTTGTTGAATCTTTTGGGTGTTGATCAAATTGCGGTTGTTGTTAATAAAATGGATTTGGTGGGTTTCTCCCAAGCTAAGTTTGACCAGATTGAATCTGAATATCGGCAATATCTTGGTTCAATTGGGGTTGAGGCAACGCAATTTATACCGATCTCTGCGCGTGAGGGTGACAATGTGGTTGTTTTATCGAACAATATGCCATGGTATAATGGGCCTAGTGTTACTCAAACCTTGGATAGTTTTGCTAAACAATCTGCGGCGATTGACCTGCCATTACGTTTGCCAGTACAGGATGTTTATAAGTTTGATGAGAGGCGGATTATCGCAGGTAATATTATCTCAGGTCAATTGCGTATTGGGGATCGCCTAAGCTTTTCGCCTAGTGGAAAGACCGCAATTGTAAAAAATATCGAAAAATGGCCAATTGCTTATGCTGAAAAAGAGAAACAAAATATTGTGATTGGGGCGGGGCAATCTGTTGGCATTACGCTTAGTGAGCAAATATTTGTTGAACGTGGTGATGTGATTTCTCATGTTTCTGATAATGTTAAAGGATTTGAAACTGGTGAACTTATTGAGCCACATTTGGGTAAAACATTTACTGCAAAGCTTTTTTGGCTTGGTGAAAACCCCTTTAAAATTGGTAAAAGCTATAAGATGAAGCTTGGAACTACGGAAATTATGGTTCGGGTTAAATGTATAAACCATATTTTGGATGCTGAGAATCTGTCACAAGCCCAAGGTGATCAGTTATTGCGCAACCAATTGGGGGAGGTTGTTTTAACCACACGTGAAAATATCGCGTTGGATGATTATAGGTATTTTAATAAATCTGGACGGTTTGTTTTACTTGAAGATTTTGACATTGCTGGCGGCGGGGTGATTAGCCTTGAAACTTATGAAAATGAGCGCGCAAAACTGTTTGCTAAAAGCAGTAATATTACCCGTGTTGACCATGCCGTTAGCCTTGCAGAGCGCGAAAACTCTAATGGACATAAGGGGGGCGTTTTGTGGATGACGGGTTTGTCTGGTTCTGGGAAGTCGAGCCTTGCGATTAGTTTAGAACGAAAATTATTTAGACAAGGTATGCAGGTTTATGTGCTTGATGGTGACAATTTGCGCCATGGACTGAACGGTAATTTAGATTTTTCGGATATTGATAGAAAAGAGAATATTCGCCGAGCTAGTGAGGTTGCGGCTTTAATGGCTCGGGCGGGCTTTATCGTCATTGTTTCGCTCATCTCGCCATTTGTTAAGGATCGTAAACAAGCATCCATTGTACAAGGGGAGGGGTTTTATGAAATTTATATTAATGCTGACCTTGTAACCTGCGAAACACGGGATGTTAAAGGTCTCTACGCCAAAGCACGAAATGGTGAAATAAAGGATTTTACTGGAATTTCATCGCCTTATGAAGCGCCTGAGAAAGCAGATTTAACCATTGATACCTATGCCTTGTCTGTAGAGCAGGGTGCGCAGAAGTTGATGCAGTTTGCAGTTGCTAAATTTCATATGGCTTATGAGCAGGATTATTCGATTTAGGTGAGTTATTGATTTTGTTTGAGTAGTTTTTAGCTTAGGCCTAAGAGATTTTTATATATTTTATATTGCTGGTTAATGGGCTGTGTACTATTGGAAATTTAGGGGTAAGGATGCTGACCTCGATATTTTGCTCACGCAACATGTAACCTATGTTGTTTGCACGTGAGGTGATTTGGTCGGTTGAAATGTCGACAATGATTGCGTTTAACTGGCCTTCATGGCTTGGTTGGTGGGCTTTTAACACGCTACGCATATAATGATCACTTTCTTGCTCCCAGCTGATTAGTGTTTTTTGATCTTTAAGTGCTGACTTGATTTTATTGCGTTTGTTCAAGCTGAAGTTGAGCATATCAAGAATTTCATGTGCCCAGAGTTTGGCATTTTGGTGGTTTAATATTTGCCCGATATTGGCATCGACGATTAATTGGTTTGCATCTGCAAAATCGCTGGTGAAAATGGGCACTTGATAGTGTAAATATTTAAAATATTGATCAGGTGTTTGATGGTTTGTGGTATCTAGTAATAGAGCAAGGTCTATATTATCATAACTAATTGGATATTTAATAGATTCTAGATGTTCAACATAGAAATGAGCGCGTGAGATACAATTGTATTTTTCATATGTTTTTTTCAGTTGGTTAAATATTAAATTTTCTTCTTTATCACCAGTGATGATTAAATGAATATGGCGTGGTAAATGTGCCAATAATTGGGCTAAAAAGGTGAGGCTTTGTTTTAGGTTTTGACTGGAGTTTGAATGAATGATTTGCGCATCAAAAACTAACAATTGAGTATCGTCGATTAAATGATAGAGTTTTTTAATATCGATTGTTTTTTGAAGCATGCTATATTTAACCGCATGTCTTGAAACGGCGATATGTCGCTTTAGTTTTTTTTCATACTTGGTAGCTAAAACTCGATTTGAAGCAAAAATTATATCAATGTTGGATGATTGAGCAGATATGTCTAGGTTTTTATTAAAATCCTCATCAATATCAACAATGAATAGGCTATGTTTTTGTTTGGCGAGCTTTATAGCTGGGAAAAATGATTTTTGATTTATCGCTATTACTAAGTCAACATTATCTAAGCTAATGTTTTCAGCTAAATCAATATTCTGGTCTATTGTGTTTTTTGAATTGCTAGCGGTTGAGCTTGAAACACCCCCTAAAGTATTGGCAAAAAACCTTAATAGACGTTTGAATAAATTGGCCATTTGCTGTTTCGATTCTTATTGATACCGCTATGTTTTATTAGTTTATTGTGAAAGTGCGTAAAGTGCAATAGCTGCGGCATTGGATACATTTAGGCTTTTAATTTTACCTGGCATATCAAGTTTTACCAATTCATTACAGGTTTCTATTGTTTTTTGGCGCAGGCCTTTACCTTCAGCGCCTAAAACAATGGCTTTAGGCGAGGTGGCTACATATTTTTCGGCCAGTAGGCTTGTGAAGTTATGTGTGGCTTCGCTATCTAGGCCTACGCAAATAATGCCGCTGTCTTGTAACTCATTGATGACGTTAGACAAGTTGCCAACTGCGATGATTGGTGTTTCTTCTAGCCCGCCTGACGCAATTTTTGCCAAAAGGCCAGATTCGGTAGGTGAATGGCGGCGAGTGGTTATTAATGCACGGGCATTAAACGCGGTGGCAGTACGCAATATCGCGCCGACATTATGCGGGTCGGTTACTTGATCTAATATCACGATCGGCCGACTTATGTCTGGGTCGGCCTTAACTTGTTTCATTAGCTGGTTGACATTATGCTCTGGTAGCGGCGCAGTTTTAAGCATTACCCCTTGATGTACAATGTCTTGTCCTAATAAATAGTCTATATTTTTAGGCTTGGACTCGGCAACTTTACCATCGTTTTTTAATTGATTTAAGCGATCTAGGCCATAGCTTGACTTTAGATCGGCTTTTTTAAACTCGTCAACCAGTCTATTGTAAGCATTTGGGGTTGCAAGTAGTTCAATTAACTTGCGGTTTGGATTGTTGATTGCTGCTGCAACGCTATGTAAACCATAGAGATAATGCTTGTCAGAAGGTGGTTTGTCTTTTTTAGAATATGACTTGCCGCCGCCTCTATTGGGTCTGCTATTTTTATTATATTTATTTTGCATGGTTACTCATGACCTTAAGCTAGGGATTGGCGTTGGTATAAGATATCTTATTATATTGGGGTATAAGTTGTTTTGTTATTTGGGGCAATTGAAAAGTTTTACCCAGAAAGATGGTAATATTTTGAAATTGTACCAAGTTTATGTTGACTAATGCGGCTAAAATTTAGATAAGAGGCGCACAGACTTTAACCAGCTGTGAATTTAAGACCCTTGAATGGGGGGATGCCTGAGTGGTTAAAAGGGGCGGACTGTAAATCCGTTGGCTATGCCTACGTAGGTTCAAATCCTACTCCCCCCACCATTTCTTAGTAATAAGAATTGTCTTAAAGAAAACTTGGATTTGCGGGTGTAGCTCAATGGTAGAGCAGTAGCCTTCCAAGCTAATGACGAGGGTTCGATTCCCTTCACCCGCTCCAGTGTTTTTCTGATTTACATTATTGAATCAATGACTTATTATTTTTTAGGTCCAGAAAAAACGCCTTTTTGAAACGGCGTGGACCAAAACTATCACTCGATTTTACCCAAACTGGCCATCGCATCGGTCGATAATGACCACCTTTCTACCCCCTTTGTATAGACCTCAGAAGTCTTCGCTTGAGTG
>JADGDI010000031.1:27017-29266 GCA_016744975.1 Hyphomicrobiales bacterium
GCCCATGGATGGCCATGATTTGGTATTGAGAACACCCTGCTTGAGCCAATAAATGCCCCGCTGCTTTTCGGATTCCATGACTGGATAAATTGTACAATCCAGCCTGATCACACCACTTGCGAAATCGTTGTCCGAGAGCGTCGGGTGTTCTATAAACTTTACCGTAAGCTGATATTATGTAAGGCGAACCAGATTTTGCAGTTGCCCGAGTTGCATTGATCAATGGAGGCAACATTGGGATTTCGATGTGCGCTGAACCTTTCTTCTTCGGTTGCCATCCAATTGCGTGAACTCCACCGCGTTCAAACTCATCGTCTAAACCTAATTTAATAGCGTCAGAAATACGACATGCGGTGAACATAAATATCGTCAAAGCGAGATACGCGGTGGTGCCTGGCGGATGCCTTTTTCGAAACTTTGCCAAGTCGTCCAAGGTCCACGCTTTTGCGCCACCCCCGCTCCGATCTATTGTAGAAATGCCAATAGCTGGGTTAAAATCACAATAATCTCTTTCGCATGCCCAGCGAAACATCGACCTTATTGCTTCGACCATGCTATCTGCGGTGGCTGGCTTTGCGGCTAGGTCGTCTCGTATCTTAATTATCTCTGATGTTGGCATTTCCATTGGATATTGACCGCAGATCTTGCGTAGCCTTTTAAATAAGCCTTCTCTCTTCTTTAGAGTGAGTGGTGAAAATATTCCTGCTTCAACCAATTTTTCTAAAGCTTCGAGATGCTTGTAGGTTAACCACGCCACAGAACCTTTTATAGTTCGTTGCAATCCTTGTTCATTTGCTGTGCCTTCGGGCTTGATAGAAATGCCTGCACGAGCTGCGTGGTAGCATTCTAAGAACTCTTTGTGATCTGGATCGACTTGAAGCCGAATGCGCTTGTATGGCCTGCTTTCTTGTATGACGCGGTATCGAATAGTGCCTGAACGCATTTTTTCGATCATGAGGCCTGGGAGATCAAGTTTCATTTTGAATCCCTCGGCCAATGTTTGAGTTTAGCATTTGAAGTCTTAGGATCAGACTTTTGCGGTGATTTTGTATTTGTGTCGTAAAATGTTTGGTTTCCAGAGCGATCAAATATCAAATGAACCGATTTTTCTGTAAAAACGCATTCCTGCAATGTTGATCCATGATCGATAGCAACTTTGAGAGCTCTTTTCAATTCAGCCTCGGTTGCAATTATTTTTTTACTCATTTCAGATTTCCTTCTAATTGAGTTAGTTATGCCTAAGCACAAAAGACCTATGAGTGTTTGAGAAATCATATTTGTATGTTCACGCTCAATTCTTTGAAATGAGGGCGAGTTTTATCAGATGCAAATATGAATTATATTTTGCAACGTCGTTTGTATCTTCATGTTTTCAATGCAATTTAAGTGCTTTTGCTAAGTAGTTTTTATTTCTGCGAACAGATCAAACTACCTAAAATGTCTTTGCGTTTTTATATCGTTTGCATAATAGTTTTGCTCAAATATGAGGGTGAAACTATAGATTTATATTAGTTGATAATTTTTATAATGTCAATTTTATTGCAATAAAAACAGTGGGTTGAAATCTGTATCTCTGTCAAAATCATTCCATCGAGTTTGATCTAATTATATCTGTTTTGGTCAGTGGAGAAAACTGTGATAACAATCGGTTTCTAAGGTTTTATTATCTTAATTTTGCCTTTTATATTTATGATTTGGTGTTTAAATTGTTTGATAGGAAGCATGAGGTATTTAATTAATAACGCCTCTCCAGCACAACTTACTCAGAAACGCTTTGAATAACAAATATTAACTGGCTAACTTAAGCAGGATTTGAATGTTCGTGGCAAATCTGTTTGGATTCTGATGGGGTGAGGGGTTGGTTTAATAGGTTGCAGAAACTGCCTTGACTGTTTTTTTTATGATGCTTGCATGTATCGCATACGCCAAAACCTCTGAGGTTTCTTTGTTTTAATATACTGCCCATTAAGGTTTCTAAGCCTGTGATTAATGCTGTAGAGGTGTTGTTATTTAGGAAAGATGCAGCATTTTCAATTGTGTTGGTTCTTTGAATTAACTCGGCACCTTTTGCAGTCACGGAATATGAGATCGATCTTCTGTCTAGTTCCGAGCGAACTTCGCATATCAGTTCTTTCCTCGCTAGTGTTTTTAATGTTTGAGAAACCGTTCCGCGTGTTGCCGCCATAAAATCGGCTACTTGCGAGGGGGAGCGGGAAAACTTATTGGCTTGAGCTAGATAAGACAAAGCA
>JADGDI010000032.1 GCA_016744975.1 Hyphomicrobiales bacterium
CTTTATTATTGCCTAAATTATAATTGAATATGACTTCATAATTACTTGGACTCGCTGACAAGCCACTATTTTGCAGTAACCGAAGCGTTTTATTGCTAATTTCGTATGAACGCTCTAGCTGGCCCATAAAGTTTCCCCACCATCCTTATTTCAAAAATAAGTAAATATACTTCACCCTTTTATTCATTGTATTAGCGTTTAATAAAATAAAAGTAAATTGGATAATAATTTTTTATATGGAATTTAAACATATATTCCTATTTTATAGCTGAGGATCGCAATAAAAAGTCAGGAATATGGTCATTTGTACCAAACGCAATAATGTTTTTATCTATGGTTTTAGGCTCAACCTTTTTTGCTGCAGGTTTGGGTTTTTGCACCTCATTACTATATTTTTTAGGCCCGCGAGTTTTGTTTTTATGACTACGTTTTCTGGAGTTTGAGGAAGCAGAAAAATCGTCTTCACTGGGTTTTTCATCAATCCAATCAATTGAATTTTCTGTAATCTTTTCAACCGCTTTTAAGGCTTTTATATCTTCAAAGGTCACCATTGATATCGCATTTCCAGATCTGCCAGCCCTACCTGTTCGGCCAATCCGATGAACATAATCTTCAGCAACGATCGGTAAATCATAATTAATAACATGGCTTACATTTGGTATATCTAAGCCACGTGCAGCAACATCAGAAGCCACCAATAATTGTAACTTATTACCTTTAAACTTTTCCAAAACTTCCATTCTTGCAGACTGAGCCATGTCACCATGTAACGCTCCAACGCTAAATTTATGCACAGATAAAGACTTAAAAATTATTTCAACATCTTTCTTTCTATTTGCAAAAATGATGGCATTTTGAATTTTAAGGCTTTTCAACAAATCTCTCAGGCATAAACGCTTTTGCTTATGTTCTGGGGGAGCATATAATAGCTTTTGGTCAATTGTTTGCGCGGTTGTGCTGGCTTTCGCTACCTCAACCCTTACTGGGTTTTGCAAAAACATATCAGCAAGGCGCTGAATTTCTTTTGGCATAGTAGCCGAAAACAGCAATGTTTGGCGGGTAAATGGAATGCGCTTAGAGATTTTCTCAATATCTGGAATAAATCCCATATCAAGCATCCTATCGGCTTCATCAATAACAAAATATTCAACACGTGTAAGCATTAATTTACCACGTTCAAAATGGTCCATTAAACGCCCTGGAGTAGCAATTAAGACATCTGCACCACGGTCTAAAATACGTTCTTGATCTTTAAACGCTACACCACCAATTAATAGTGCAACCGATAATTTTTGCCGTTTTCCATATTTTTCAAAATTTTCAAAAACTTGCGCTGCTAATTCACGAGTTGGGCATAATATGAGCGATCTAGGCATGCGCGCACGCGCACGTCCTGTTTCTAATTTCGCTAATAAAGGCAAAGTAAAGGATGCCGTTTTCCCAGTACCAGTCTGAGCAATGCCAAGTACATCGCGACCTTTTAATATTTCAGGAATTGCAGCCAGTTGAATAGGAGTTGGTGTTGTATATCCAATTTCTTCAATTGTATCTATTATTTTTTTACTAAGTCCGAGGTCGGAAAACGACATGTATATTTGATCCTACATCAATTAAAAGCTATTGAGCTGTTGCCATATATAAAGAGAGTTATAGCCCTTTGTCAACCACACTATTGCAATATGATTAATCCATTTTGTCCACTAAAGTGACGGCAGGCATAGTTTTAAGTTGGTAAGGAATATTTTTAACCAAATTGATCTTATATGTCGATGCTTTCATCGCTGGCAAACTCAGCATTTTGTTGAATGAAGGTAAATCGCGCCTCGGGTTTAGAACCCATCAATTGTTCAACCATCTGTTGGGTAAGTAAAATCTCATCTTCATCAATATCAACCCGCAATAAAGTACGTTTTTTGGGTAACATTGTTGTTTCTTTAAGCTGTGCTGGCATCATTTCACCAAGCCCTTTAAAGCGTCCAATGTCAATTTTACCACGGCCGGTAAATTCTTTTTTCATTAGCTCATCTTTGTGGGCATCATCGCGCGCATAAAGTGTTTTTGCCCCTTGAGTAATCCGGTAAAGCGGCGGAACAGCCAAATATAAATGCTTGTTTTTAATCAGTTCAGGTAACTCGCGGTAGAAAAACGTAATGAGCAAGGAGGCAATATGTGCGCCATCCACATCGGCATCGGTCATGATGATGATTTTTTCATAACGCAAATCATTGTCTTTGTATTTAATACCAGTGCCAACACCAAGCGCTAATACCAAGTCATTAATTTGCTGGTTCTGAGCTAATTTTGCAGCTGATGCGTTTGCAACATTAAGTATTTTTCCGCGTAATGGTAAAATTGCCTGGTTTTTGCGGTTTCTGGCTTGTTTAGCACTTCCACCCGCGCTGTCACCTTCGACAATAAACAATTCGGTACCTTCTGAACTGTTGGTAGAGCAATCAGCCAATTTGCCAGGTAAGCGTAATCTACGAGTAGCAGCTTTTCGGCTCACTTCTTTTTCTTTTTTGCGCTTTAACCGCTCGTCTGAACGGTCAATTGCCCACTCTAATAGTCTATCTGCTTGTTTGGGGTTGGAGGTAAGCCAGTGATCAAATGGGTCGCGTAACGTCGTTTCGACAATGCGACTTGCTTCAGTTGTTGATAGTTTTTCTTTAGTTTGCCCTTGAAACTCTGGCTCACGGATAAAGACAGAAAGTAATATACCAACACCAGTCAATACATCATCGCCCATAATTTGTGACGATTTCTTAATATTTTTCAAATCACCATATGCCTTAAGGCCCTTAAGCAGTGCCCCACGCATACCAGCTTCATGGGTACCGCCCTCGGTGGTTGGCACAGTGTTACAGTAACTGTTTATAAATCCATCACCCAAATACCATGCAATTGCCCACTCTACATTACCATGTCCACCTGATTTATCGACCTTTCCATGAAAGATTTCTTCAGTAATACGGGTTTTGCCTTCAATACGGGTTTCCAAATAATCCGACAATCCATTGGGGAAATGCAATATTTCTTTAAGTGGGGTTTTATCACCTTCGCCAATTAATTCAGGCGCGCAATTCCACTTAATTTGCACGCCACCATATAAGTAAGCTTTAGCGCGTGCCATTTTATAAACGCGACTGGCGCGGAACTTTGCTTTGCCACCAAATATTTGTGCGTCGGGTTTAAACCGGACTTTTGTACCTCGGCGATTTTTTATCGGGCCTAAATGCTCAAGCCCACCTTGCGGGATGCCGCGGCTAAATGTCTGGCGGTATAACTGTTGTCCGCGTGCCACCTCAACAATTAAGTCATCAGATAACGCGTTCACAACTGATGAACCAACACCATGTAAACCACCAGAAGTTTCATAAACGTCCGAATTAAATTTACCCCCCGCATGAAGCACGGTAAATATTACTTCAAGTGCCGATTTGTTTTCAAATTTAGGATGTGGATCAATGGGAATACCGCGCCCATTATCGGTCACCGTCACATACCCTTGTGCATCGAGCGAAATATCAATCCAACTCGCATGCCCAGCAACCACTTCATCCATGCTATTGTCTATAATTTCGGCAAATAAATGATGCAGAGCTTTCTCGTCTGTTCCGCCAATATACATACCTGGGCGATGCCGAACAGGCTCAAGCCCTTCCAAAATTTCAATATCGGCGGCACCATATTGGGCTTCACCTTTGGTTTTGCCAGTTTGCGGTGTTGCAGGTTGTTCAGATGTTTCTGAAACTGATGGCTGAGAAATAGAATCACTTTTTGAATTATTTGCCGCAGGCTTTTCGTCTAATTGTTTAGAATTAGCAGCCTCTAAAGGTTTTTGCTCTGCCATTGCGACAATCGGGTCGGGCGTTACAGATTTGTTCTGTATCGGTTTTTTCTTCGGTTTTGGGCTTTCTGGAGTCGTCAACAACCCACCAAATAAATCATCAGTCATATTATATTTTTTCGCCGCAAATGAAATTAACACTTATCTTTTAAGTCAATTTATAATATTATTATCATAATTGGCAAGATATTTGGTTTTATTGTGGTTTAGGAGGTAAAAACAATGGCGCTTATGCACACCCCAATCTGTGATTTTGGTAAAATCGCACCTAATTTTATACTACCAGCGACTGATGGTAAACTTTATGGTTTTGACGATATAAAAGGCAGTCGAGGTACATTAGTTATGTTTATCTGCAATCACTGCCCCTATGTAAAAGCAATTGTTGATCGCATCGCCTCAGATGCAGTGTTGTTAGAGCGCTTGGGCGTCGGCGTGGTCGCAATCAGCGCCAATGATGCCAATGATTACCCAGAGGATAGCTTTGAGAATATGAAAATAGAGGCGCGGTTAAACAGCTTCACATTTCCTTATCTTTATGACGAAAGCCAAAGTGTCGCCAAAGCCTATGGTGCAATCTGCACGCCCGACTTTTTTGGCTATAATGCCGATGGAGAGTTGCAATATCGCGGCCGTTTAGATGCCTCAGGTATTCATGCCGCAGCGCCCGATGTTAAACGTGACCTGCTAGATGCAATGCAGTTAATTGCAGAAACTGGCCATGGCCCAAATGATCAAACCGCCTCAATGGGCTGCTCAATCAAATGGAAGACTGAATCATAATGTTAGGGTTTAAACATATCCCCTTCATTTGATTCATCAAATCCCAATGCATCATATGTTATTTCTGCTCGATATTTTTACCGCCATTGTCAAGCATGTTTATAAATCATCTTAAAAAGCTAATGTTGAAAATAGTTAAAAGGTCAAGAAAGCCAGAAAAAAGTCCAAAAAACATAATGACACGGCCTGCATATTTATAAATGCCAATATTTTGTTTTTGCGAATGTACGCTATTGTCTAAATTATATTGGTCAATATCTGCAATAAGATCATGCAATATATGCCGCTTCTTATTTGCGTTTTGTCCAGAAATTAGCAGCAACCCCAACCCTTCAGATTTTGGTGCTTTAATCACGCAACATAAATCAATTAATTTAAATTCATCATTCTCAATTATAAATTTAATATTTTTTAACTTTAACCCATATTTTATAGCAGCAATAAACGCCTTTTCTTCTAGGCCAAACACCATATAGCCTCTAAAGACATTGGGTAATGAAAGTATAATTACCACAATGGGAATAACATTCTGAGTTAGGTCAAATTCAAGTTCTGGTGTAAGAATATTATAAATCATCGCAAGAAAATAAAATATAAAAATTGGGTAGAGCATTTTGCGGATTTTTCTAAAAGCTAAAAAATATGCAATAGAACTTGTCGATAATTGCTGCCAAACATAAATTAACCCATAGCCGAAAAGAGCAATAAAAATGCTAATGATCAATTCATTAAATGGCATATCATCTCGCAAATCCAATTATTTTAGTTAATTACTTTAGCCAATCAATTAATCATTCATCCTAAATACCAATTCAATACGGTTATTTTTTTGTACTGCATTTTGCTTTTTGGGGTTAATAAGCGGACTAGCGGCACCAACACCCAACACATGAATATTATGGTCAAAATCATCACCCCAGTCCAGAAATTTTTCCGCAAATGCAGTGCAGATATGTTGTGAAATTACATAAGCATTTTCAGCCTGAATATGGCAAGTTAAATAATATTTTTGACCTTTATGAGCATATAAATATGTTTTTAATAGCTTAAAATCTTCGGATTCAAACACCTTATCCATTGCTGCTGGATTAAGTTCAAGCCCACTAAATACCACTTTTCCATAACGTTTCATGCGGCTTTTTATTTGAGCCAAATTATATTGGGCATCTCTCACAATACCCAGTTGCGAAATTGATTTTAAAATATGAATGCCATCTCCCACAAAATGCACTTCAAGCCATATTGATCGGCCTTGGTGATAATATTTATAGGTTGCACGATAATCATCTTCAAAAATTAATTTCCCATTATATTTTCGTAGTTGATCTAGGTAATAAGGCACCAATTGTATTTTTGTTGGCGTTACCATCCAATCACCAGTAAAGTTAAGCTGAACTTGCCGATATTGCCCTCGTTTACGAATATCTATCACATCGTGAGCAGCATCGAAGCGTTTAAAATGTAGCGTATTTTTAGCTTTTTGTTGGCAAGTAATCACTTTATGTTTGGTTGGTAAGTTTATTTCAGCCAATGGCGTGCATTTTTCAGCAGCCATAACCGGCCAAGCAAAAGCGATTATTATAATGCAAAAAAGAACTCTCAAACCAATAGCCTTTCATTTTGAATCATAATTAACACAAATGCAAAAAAAGCCGAAGATAAATCCTCGGCTTTTTGGGTTAATATCAAGCGTATCAACCTATTGGCAATAGGGGAGGCCAAATTTATAATGAGTAATACATGTCAAACTCAATTGGATGAGGCGCTTGGTCATAACGCACAACCTCTTCCATTTTCAGTTTGATGAATGCATCAATCTGGTCATCACTAAACACACCACCAGCTTTAAGGAAGTCACGGTTACCATCAAGTGCATCCAATGCTTCGCGCAAGCTACCAGCAACGGTTGGAATTTCTTTAAGCTCTTCGGCAGGTAAGTCATAAAGGTCTTTATCCATCGCATCACCGGGGTGAATTTTATTCACGATGCCATCAAGGCCTGCCATAAGAATAGCCGCAAATGCTAGATATGGGTTGGCCATTGGGTCAGGAAAACGAATTTCAACACGCTTGGCAAATGGGCTTTCAGCAGCAGGGATACGGCAAGAAGCTGAGCGGTTAGCGGCAGAATAAGCCAGTAATACTGGCGCTTCAAAACCAGGCACAAGGCGCTTGTAGCTGTTGGTGCTTGGGTTAGTGAACGCATTAAGCGCTTTCGCATTTTTAATAATACCACCAATATAAAATAAAGCAGTTTCAGAAAGGTTGGCATATTGATTACCCGCCATCATTGGTTTGCCGTCTTTCCAAATAGACTGATGTACATGCATACCAGAACCATTATCACCAAAAACAGGCTTAGGCATAAAGGTTGCTGTTTTACCATATGCAGAGCATACATTATGTACGGCATATTTAAAACATTGCATATGGTCAGCCATTTTGGTCAATGTACCATATTTCACACCCAATTCATGTTGGGCAGCACCCACTTCATGATGATGTTTTTCAACGGTTACACCCATTTCTTTCATCACGCTAAGCATTTCAGAGCGCATATCTTGTGCGCTATCAACAGGGTTTACAGGGAAGTAACCACCTTTTAGGCGCGGCCGATGGCCTAAATTACCGTTTGGCATGTCTTTGCCATTATTGGTTGGCAGCTCATCACCACTTAATTCATAACCCATTTTATAGGTGTCAGTGGTGAATTTCACATCATCAAATATAAAAAATTCAGCTTCTGGGCCAACATATGCTGTATCACCAATGCCAGTTTGTTTTAAATAAGCTTCAGCACGTTTCGCGGTTGAGCGCGGGTCACGATTGTAACCTTCGCCGGTTGCAGGGTCAAGAATATCGCCCGATATAACCATCGTGGTTTGTCCATAAAATGGGTCAATAAAGGCGGTGTCTAAATCTGGCGCTAAAATCATATCAGAATCGTTAATAGCCTTCCAACCGGGGATAGATGAGCCGTCAAACATTACACCATCTTCAAACATATCTTCATCAACAGCAGTAACATCCATCGTTACATGGTGCCACTTGCCCATTGGGTCGGTAAAGCGCAAATCAACAAATTTGACATCTTTTTCTTTAATTTCGGCCAATATAGCTTCAACAGTTTTGCCTGACATAATATTTCCTTTTTACATTTCTAAGGTTTTAATAAATTTTATAAGGTTTTAATAAACTTTAAGAGGGTAGGGGTGTTCCAATTTTTTATATGGCTTCGCTGCCAGTTTCACCAGTTCTAATCCGAATAACATCATCAATTGGCGATACAAATATTTTACCGTCGCCAATACGACCTGTATGCGCCGCACTGGTAATCGCCTCAATGGCATTTTCCAGCAAATTATCATCAATGACAATTTCAATTTTAATTTTCGGAAGAAAATCAACCACATATTCGGCACCGCGATAAAGCTCAGTATGGCCTTTCTGGCGGCCAAAGCCTTTTGCTTCAATAACCGTAATGCCTTGTAGGCCAATCTCCTGAAGTGCTTCTTTTACTTCATCTAGTTTAAAAGGTTTGATGATGGCTTCAATCTTTTTCATGGCATACCTCGGTTTTACAGTTTAAAATTTGGTCAAAGAACCATTTTGATATCGATAAGAATAAATCTATTCACTCAAGGATAAGCAATTAATGTGCCAGTTTTAAACTACCCATTATTTATAAACATACAGCAGCGCCAGATCAGTTATTCTTGTTAAGTGCACATTAATTAATCACTCTGCTCAATTAATACGCACTTAACATTGCTGGGTAAAATTTTAAGATTATTTTAACTGTCTATTTAAAAGTTCTACTTCTTTAGTTCAGATTTAACCATTATACGTTACGATCTACCTATGTTAAAAATAGGTCTAAAGTTCCATGCATAAACCAAATATTCTAGCCAAATTAGTACGTAAATTCTCAAAAGACGCAAGCGGTAATATTGCCTTAATGGTAGCGTTATTAATCATCCCACTTGCGGCATTCATTGGCGGTGCTATAGATTATACGCAAAAAGTCTCCTTTAATAGCCGCCTTCAAACAACATTAGACAGCGTATCCCTTGCGGTAGCAAAGGCAATTTCCCGCGATAAAAATATCACACAAATAGAAATGAATTTAATAGCCAAGCGTATTTATGATGCAAATATTACACCTCAAACCAACGTGTCGACCGATAAAATTAGTGTTATTCGCAGTAAAGATATTCTAACCGTTGCCCAAACAGGTTCGCTCAAAACTAGTTTTATGAGCTTGGTAGGTGTAAAAAGCTTAAACATTCAAGCCAAATCTTTGGTAAACATCAAGCGCAGTGACGTTGAGTTGGTTTTAATTCTAGATATGTCTGGTTCGATGAATGACCAAGCACAGTCAAGTGAGCCAGATTCTAAAATGATGGTTCTAAAATCTGCAAGTCGAGATTTGGTAAATACCTTAATGCCAACAACAACCGGCCTAAGCAGCATGCGCATAGGTTTTGTTCCGTGGAATCGAGGCGTCAATCTTGGTAAATATCGCAAAAAAATACTTAAAAACAATAATAGAGGTCGAAAGAAATGCAGCAGTGATCGAAGTGGTTTCTATGGTGATCAATCACCTGCCTCTAAAAAGTTTAACGAGGCGGATTACTGCCCAGAAATATCCATATTGCCACTTACTAAAAAGAAAAAGAAGCTGCAAAACCATATAAATACTTGGCAAGGCGAATATGGCACATCAAGCGACGCTGGTTTGGCCATTGGGTGGGGTGTGATTTCGCCTAAATGGAATAATATCTGGCCTGGTCATGCCAAAAGTAAAAACTACAATGCTGCAAAGAAGTTTGCAGTCCTAATGTCCGATGGTGAAAACAATAACAAGTCTTCAAACATCAATTCACAAACGTTATGCAGCGCTATGAAAAGCGCGGGCATTACAGTCTACACCATTGCATTTGGCACAGGATTAGGTGCAGATTCCATAGCGCTTTTAAAAAATTGTGCATCAAGTAACGACCGTTTTATCAATGCAACAAGTGGCCCAGCATTAAAAGCTGCATTCCAAGCCATTGCAGATGAAGTAGGTACATTCTACATATCAGGCTAGGTGATTAGTAAACTTTTAGTTCTTAATCATAAAGCTTAATAGTTTAGTCTAATTGTAACTGTTATCAATTATATTTATTAAAATATTTACGCCAACACTTTTATAAATTCGGTGGGAATAATAGCGGCAATAATTACCTTAAATAGAAAAATCAAATCTAATCTTAATGCAAATAAGCTTTCATATCTCAGGTTAAAATAATAAGTTGTTGCATTGTTTTTTTGAATTAATTTCTATTTCTCTAAATATTGGGGATAGTCTAAAAAAATAATAAATAATTTTCACTTTATGATTGACTGAAAAGGTGACTATGTTAAATAGGCTTCACTATCTCATGCGGATGTGGTGGAATTGGTAGACACGCCAGATTTAGGTTCTGGTGCCGCGAGGCGTGAAGGTTCAAGTCCTTTCATCCGTACCATGATATAGTACCTCCCAAACACCATATATAGTCATCGTGACACAATTACCGCTTTCGAACATGTCATCCCCATAGATGTATCTGCTTTCGAACATCAATTGTGTTTTTTACATCTCTGGCACATTCTGGGCTAGGTTAACTTTAAAAATCAATGTGTTGTTTATTCTGCAGTCCAACCGCCATCAACCATTAATGCAGTGCCCGTCACCAGCGCAGATGCATCCGACGCTAAATAGACCACTGCACCCATAATATCTTCAACCTCGCCAATGCGGCCCAGTTTTATATTGTCTTCTATCCATTTTAATCTTTTTGGGTTTTTTAAGGTCTGCTCGGCCAGCGGCGTCCGAATAAATGTCGGGCATATACTATTAACTCTAATATTATAAGCACCAAACTCGATCGCCATAGCCTTGGTAAAACCCTCAACGGCATGTTTGCTAGCACAATATACAGCCCGCTCGATACCACCAACATACCCCATTTGTGAAGATATATTAATCAACGATCCACCTTTATTTGCGCCAATCAACCCTTTTGCAATTGCTCGGGTTAGAAAATATGCGCCGCGTAGATTAACATTCATAACCGCGTCAAAATCGTCGTAACTTGTGTCAGTTGCAGCACTGTGCCGAGCAGTTCCAGCGCAATTAACCAAAATATTAAACGCAGGCTTTGTGGCGATTTCAGCCTCCAGCTTTTCGACATCGCAAATGTCCAAAGCCATGATTTTGCAGTTTAAACCCTTGGCTAAAAAAGCATTTTGTGTCTCGCGCAAATTCTCAAGATTTCTAGCAAGCAAAGTTACCTCTGCGCCTGCCTCGGCTAACGCAACCGCGCAAGCCAAACCAATGCCAGATGTACCACCAGCAACCAAAGCAGTCTTATTGAACAGTTTAAACGAAGGCGCGGTTGGTAAATTAATCATATTGTTGGCTCAGTCGGTTAGATATTAATTGAAATAAAGCGCTGGTGACGGGCGCTAACTTCTTCTTAGGTCATTGCACAGGCAAATACTTAACCATATTGAACTGGTCTTTGGAAATTGTAAATAAAACATTAACAGTTTTAAGTTTTGACTAATCAATTGATCGAATATGCCTTAGCCTAATTGAGTCTAAGTTTATAATTAGTTATTAATATCATATAACTGTATTAGTAAAAGGCCAAAGATGTGACTAGTAACTCTCAACTAATTTATCGATTTTTAGAAGCTTTATATAAGAGCCAACCTGAAAGCATGTCTAATATAATTTCACCCTTTTTTATGTTAACGGGTGACAAAGACGGACTAGTGGCATCGGATGCATTTCTAAACTATGTCTCTGCCTATGCTGTTCAGGATCCAAAATTAATAAAAATTGTCTCGCTTGATGACGTAAATTTTTTAGTGACATTTAGTTTGGGTACTATTGATAATACCTTAAGCTCAGAAGAGCGACAATATGCAGTAGCATTAATCGTCGTGCAACATAATTTAATTCAGTTAATGCAAATTAAGTATAATCACAAAATGAAAGATAATTAATGGTTTGATTTTGACATGGATTTTTATAAGCATAAAGCATAATATAGTTAGGGTATATTTGTGTTATAGTAGACCATGAAAGTCATTTATAATAATTGCGCATAGCAAAACCCTAAACTAGACCTTGTCGAATATCTCACAATCAAAATTGTCGAATATCTCACAATCGATACATTTCATCACAGTTAAGTTAGAATTTATTTTTAATAATCTTGCCAGCTTTAATCACCAAGACATGATTATCAGTATTAGCTACCATTTCAATGTCTTTGCTTGGGTCACCTTGCACTACCAATATATCAGCCGCATAACCTTTATCAATCATCCCGTGTTTATCAAGCCCCATCAAGTCAATGCCGTTAAAAGTAGACATGCGCAAACAGTCTATTGCGCTAATTCCATTGGCATGCATTAAACGCAATTCATCTGCATTCTTACCATGTTTATTATGGGGCGTACCAGCATCAGTGCCCATAGCAATTTTACCACCAGCGGTATAAAAATCTTTGATAGACTGTTTATGTGTTTCTCCAATACGTATACATTTTTCAATGATAAACTCAGGAATTTTAGAGCCGTCACTATTATCTGCATTATCTAAAATATTAAATAAAGCAGCAAATGTTGGCACAATATAAGTGCCAGCTTCAAGCATTAGGTCAATACATTGTTGAGTTAAAAATATCCCATGTTCAATTGAGTCAATACCAGCATTTACCGCATTTAATATGCCTTCTGTGCCTTGTGCATGGCTTGCTGTGCGCTTGTGAAAGCGGTGCGCTTCATGCACGCCAGATGCCATCTCTTCAGCATTATAATGGGCATCTTCTGGGTTTACCCCAGGCGTCATCACGCCGCCAGTTGCCATTATCTTTACCAAATCACAGCCCTGTAGAATTTGCTCCCTAACTGCTTTTCGTACTTCTTCCACACCATCAGCAACACGGCCGTGAATATGGCCATGCCCACCTGTCATACAAATAATTTTACCAGATGCATATATAGATGGCCCGTCAAATTCACCGCGGTTAATCGCGTCTCTAACGCCAAACTCCATATAATCTCGTCCACCGCAATCACGCACCGCAGTCACGCCACCATGTAGCGTTTCTTGTGCATTTTTAAGCGCCGTCAAAGTAAATTGTGAGGCGCCCATTTTATCACCATCAGCACGTGGGTCACCAGAAGCTGTGTAACATAAATGAACATGACAATCGACCAACCCAGGCATTAAGGTCTGACCAGTTAAGTCATATTGGCTACCTGTAAAGCCCTCAAATTCGGCATGGCCGGCAACCTGTTTGATTTCGGAATTTTCAATCAATACCGAAAGATTTTTATCTAGCATTTTTTTGCCATCAAATATACGTGCGTTATTTAGTAGAATTTGTTCAGTCATTGTTTTGCATCCTAGATGGTTTGGCTCAGGCTTTATTTAGATATCATCTTTAAATTTGGCATCAAACTCAGCAAATGTTTCGAATAGTCACTTTGTGGCTTAATGAATAAGTCTTCCGTATCAGAAAGTTCCAAAATTCGCCCGCTTTGCATAACCGCTACGCGGTCACACATTTGCCTAATCACTGGCAAGTCATGACTAATAAACATCATGGTTAAATTCAATTCTTCTTGTAGATCTTTTAACAAGTTCAAAATCTGAGCCTGTACCGAAACATCCAATGCCGAAGTGGGTTCATCACATACTAAAAACCGCGGTCGAGTGGCCAACGCTCTAGCGATAGATATACGCTGGCGTTGCCCGCCAGAAAACTGATGTGGGTATTTTTGATAAGCATCATCTGACATGCCAACCAATTTGAGTAAATCAAGCACAATATGCTCAGCTTCCTCACGTGTTTTAGCAAGTTTATGAAATAATATCGGCTCTGCAACAATGTTCATCACCCGCATGCGCGAGTTAAGTGACGAGAATGGGTCTTGAAATACCATTTGCATTTGGCGTCTATATGGCAATACTTCTGGTGTATGGCTAATCGCGCTAATCTCTTTGCCTAAAAAATTTACAAGTCCAGAATAAGGGGTGTAAAGCCCAGTAATCATTCGCGCAATGGTAGATTTTCCACTGCCACTTTCACCAACAATTCCAAAAGTCTCACCCTCTTTAATGGTAAAATTCACATTTTTAACAGCGTCTAAATAGCGTCTTTTATGCTTAAATATACTATTGGTTTGCTGAAAGCGCATGCATAAATCTTTAACTTCTAATATCCTGCCATCATCGGCAACTTTCATATCAAAGTCACGTGATTGGCCGAGCCAATGGTCCTTGACATTAAACTCACTCTCATTTTCTACCACTTTTTCAATATAAGAAACCAGCGGAAAACGATCAACGCGCTTGTCAGGCCTAGGTATCGCACTAATGAGGCTCTTGGTATATTCGTGCTGGGGGTTGCTTAAAATTTGCGATGTTTCGCCAACTTCCATAAGCTCACTATTATACATCACAGCAACACGGTCAGCAACTTCGGCAATCACTCCCATATCATGGGTCACTAAAATCATACCAACATTTTTGGAAACGCATAATTCGCGCATTAAGTCTAATATCTGTTTTTGAACAGAAACATCAAGCGCGGTGGTTGGCTCATCAGCTATAATTAATTCAGGATCACCGCAAAGGGCGAGGGCAATAACCACCCGTTGGCGCATACCGCCCGAGAATTGGTGTGGGTAATGGTCAAGCCGTAGCGAGGCTTCAGGTATGCCAACTTGTTCCATTAATTCAAGGGCGCGTTGATTGCTACCTTTTTTGCCAAGTTTTAAATGTAAATCAATGGTTTCAACCAATTGTTGCCGAATGGTTTTAAGCGGATCAAGCGATGTTTGAGGGTCTTGAAAAATCATACCGATTTTTTTACCGCGCATGAGGCGCTTTTCTTCAGCTGAAAGATCGTCAATTCTAGCGCCATTAAACCAAACAGAACCTTCAATCACTTCTCCAGGCGGCTCAAGCAATGCAATGATTGCGTTGCCAACGGTGGATTTACCAGCTCCAGACTCGCCGACTACACCCAGTATTTCACCAGGCTTAACGGTAAGACTAACATTTTTTACCGCAATAAATATGCCATGGCGGCTAGGGAAGCCAATAGAGATATTTTTAGTTTCTAATAAAGTCATAACTTACCTTAATTTCGGGTTGAGCGCATCGCGCAACCAATCACCAAAAATGTTAACACTCAACACTAGAATAACTAGCGCAAGGCCAGGAAATAGAGTAATCCACCATTCGCCAGAAAGCAGATATTCATTACCAATACGGATTAACGTACCAAGTGATGGTGTTGTTGGTGACATGCCCACACCCAAAAAGCTTAATGTTGCTTCAGTAATAATTGCCGAAGCCAAATGAATGGTACCAATTACAAATATAGGGCTCAATACATTGGGTAATATATGTTTAATCGCAATGGTGTGTTTTGGAAGCCCAATCACTTGTCCAGCTTGGACATATTCCTTGTTTTTTTCAACCATAACCGAGCCACGAATGGTACGGGCATATTGCACCCAACCAGAAATCGAGATAGCGAATATCAATACATAAATAGCCAACTCATCATGCAACTCACGCGGTAATAAGCCGCGCATCACCCCGTCTATTAAAAGTGCAATCAAAATCGCAGGGAAGGAGAGCTGAATATCTGCAACACGCATAATGAAGCTATCAATACGCCCGCCGCTATAACCAGCAAGTAAGCCCAATGCAATGCCAATAATTGCAGAAATAATCACTGAAGTGAAACCAACAAAAATCGAAATCTGAGCGCCATATAATATGCCTGACCAAATATCACGGCCTTGGTCATCAGTGCCAAAAATAAATCTAGGGTCACCGTCATATCCATCAAATGTGGACCACATGGGCGGTAGATCAGCATCCATTAGGTCAATTGCCGCTAGGTCAAAAATATCAAATGGTGCAATAAGCTGAGCGCTGAATGCAGCAAATAAACAAATCACAGTAAGGCTGAACGAAATTATAGCAGTTGGTGACTTGCTGAAACTATACCATAAGTCGCCTTTAAAAAACAAAGTCAGCTTTGAGTTATTATTGGGTTTAGCCATGTTTAGCACCTCCATCAACAGTTAAACGTGGGTCAACATAGGCATATAAAATATCAACGAGTAAGTTAATGCCGACAAAAATAACCGATATCATCATTAGATAAGCTGCCATAACTGGCACATCCACCTCTTCAATCGCTTGGATGAATAACATGCCCATACCCGGCCATTGAAATACAGTTTCGGTAATAATCGCAAAAGCAATCACAAGACCTAACTGCAAACCAATAATCGTAATAACAGGAATTAAAGTATTTTTTAATGCATGGCCAAAATTAACGGCATTCTCTTTTAGGCCGCGCGCCCGTGCAAATTTAATATAATCGGTCATTAAGACTTCTAACATTTCAGTACGTACCAAGCGCATGATAAGCGTCATTTGGAACAATGCCAAAGTAATGGATGGTAAAATAAGGGACTTAATGCCTGACCAAGTTAATAATCCTGTTGTCCAAAAGCCCAAATCTACTACTTCGCCGCGCCCAAAAGTTGGCAACCAGCGCAATATAACACCAAATAAGAAAATGAATAATATTCCGATCAAAAAAGTAGGCAATGATATTCCAACCAGCGATATGGTCATGAATGATCTAGAAATAAACCCTTTACGTTGAATTGCCGTATAGACACCCATCGGGATACCAATAAATATTGATAATAAAGCAGAGATAAAAGAAAGTTCAATCGTCGCTGGCGCGCGTTCTATAATTAAATCCTTAACGGGAACTTTATGGCGGTAGCTAATGCCAAAATCACCAACAGCTGCATTTTTAATAAAGTTATAAAATTGAATATGGAACGGGTCATTTAAACCAAGGCGTTCGCGCAAGGCTTCGCGTTCCTCTAACGTGGTATCTTGACCAACCATATTGTTGATCGGGTCACCAACAAAACTAAAAAGGGAAAAGGCAATTAATGCCACGGCCAACAGCACGATGAGGCTCTGCATGACCCTTTTAACGAGAAAAGAAAACATTTGATGCATCCTTAATATAGAGGCAAGTAATAATTTGCTGAATGAAAAGTTGCCTATTTAAAGGAATGACCGATATTTTCTATCGGCCATTCTTCGGGGAAATAACTAGCCTAAACCTTAGTTTAGTTTTTAACTACATAGCGGAAATCAAAGGCATTATCTGCACGCTGATTAATGCTAAATTTGTCACTTACACCCCAAGATAGAGGCTGTTGATGTAGTGGTAAATAGCCAACTTCATCTTGAACAATTTTCATTGCTTCATTTACATAAGCTTGGCGTTTGGCAGCATCTGTTTCTACACCAACAAGTTTTTGCAACTCATCAACACGGGCATTACAATAATTACCAAGGTTAAATAAGCCAGCTTTGGTTTCTTTGTTTTGGCAAGAAAGTAAGCCTGCTAATACATTATGAACGTCCATAGAACCTGGTGTCCAGCCTAGTAAATACATGCTGGTATCATAGTTATTTTGAGCAAGTACTTTACCAAAATATTTAGACTTAGGTTGCGCTAAAACTTTCATTTTAACACCAACTTTTGCCATCATAGATGCAACAGCCTGACAAATTTTCTCATCATTCACATAGCGATTATTTGGGCAATCAATTGTCACTTCAAACCCTTCAGGATAACCCGCTTCAGCAAGTAGTTTTTTACTTAACGCTGGGTCATATTTATAAGGTGTGTTCGCATCAGCATTAAAGCCATTAACCTGAGGTGCAATCATTAATCCAGTAGGCGTAGCGGCGCCGCGCATAACCTTTTTCTTAATCAGCTCAAGGTTAATCGCGTGTGCCATGGCTTTACGCACTTTAACATCTTTAAATGGGTTTTTACCCTTAACGTCAGAATATAACAATTCATCACGGAACTGATCCATACCAAGGAAAATAGTACGTGCTTCAGGGCCACGAAGTGCTGTAACACCGTCTTCACTGTCTAAGCGTTTCCAATCCTGAACGGGGATAGGGTAAACCATGTCAAGCTCACCTGAAATAAGTGCAGCAGTTCTAGTTGCAGCTTGTTTAACAGGCGTAAAAATAACATCGGTAATATTTGTTTTAATATCCTTATTCCAATGCCCTTCATAACGCTTAAACACAGTTTTAACATCAGGTTGGCGAGTAGCAATTGAAAATGGACCAGTGCCATTTGCATGGTTAAGCGAGTAACCGTTGGCGTTGGCATCTTTAACATTAGCAGCATTTGCAGCGCCATTTTCTTCGGACCATTCTTTGTCCATTATGTAGATCCAAGCCCATTCACTCGCCATCAAAGGTTGTGGGCCATTTGTATGCACTTCAACGGTATGATCATCAATTTTCTTAATGTCTTTGACCATAGAACCGCGTACTTTTTGGTCAGAACCTTCTGATAAAGAGCGTTTCCATGAGAAAATAACATCATCAGCATTAAAACTATTACCATTATGGAACTTTACACCTTGGCGTAATTTAAAAACGATGGTCGTTGGCGATGTATTTTCCCAGCTTGTTGCAAGACCAGGTATAAGTTGAATGTCCTTATCCAACATTGTAAGGCCTTCATAAACATTGCTCAAAAAACCCAATGTAAAGGTTTCATTCAAACCATGTGGATCAAGCGATTGCGCATCACCTTGGAACGCGAATTTCAATGTATTAGCAGACGCTATACTTGTTGTTAGCAAAAGGCCAGCAATCGCTGCACCTGTCAGCATTTTCTTCATTATTGACATAAATGTCTCCCTCTTTGTTTTATTGCTACCAGTTTAACTGGCAGATCGTCTAATGAGTTTTTCAATAAATAGAGCGCCAAGCTCTAGTTGAGAAATCTCAATAAATTCATTGGGTTTGTGCGCTTGGTCAATCGAACCTGGGCCACATACAATTGTAGAATATCCAGCTTTTTGAAAAAGTCCAGCCTCAGTTCCATAAGAAACGGCAATAACATCATTTTCACTGGTTAGATTTAGTGCTAGTGCTTCTGCCTTACCATTTAGTTCTGGCGACAAGCCAGGTACCGAATTTCCACGGATGACTTCAATTTTGCACAATGGGTCATCTTTTTGCATATTGGCTTCAACTTGTTTGGCAAAGTCTTCATATTGCTTGGTATATTTATCCACATCATCCTTAGGTACAGTTCGAATATCTGTGCTAAATTCCGCCAATTTTGGCATAATGTTTTGGGCTGTACCACCTTGTAATAGACCAACATTTAAGGTGCTATAGTTAGGTGATAACTCAGTAAGCTCATGTTGTGGGTTGAGTTTAAACTCATCCAACATATTGCTTAAAAAGTTAATCAATTTAGCCGCAGCAAAGTTGGCACTAACGCCTAAGTTTATCTTGCTAGAATGCGCCTCAACTCCAGTAATTTTAGTCGTTAATATGTTGCAACTCTTATGCAAGTTAGCCACTTTCATATCCGTAGGTTCTCCTACAATCACCGCTTCAATGGGCGGTAATG
The DNA here is from genome assembly GCA_016744975.1 of Hyphomicrobiales bacterium. Taxonomy (GTDB): domain Bacteria; phylum Pseudomonadota; class Alphaproteobacteria; order Rhizobiales; family OSC116; genus OCS116. Next base: position 19,192 of record JADGDI010000032.1, read on the forward strand.
CAGTAACAATTTCATTAACCATATTAACCGCGCCAACACAGCCAATTTCTTCATCATAGGAAAAGCAAAAATGTATCGGCCGTTTAAGGTTCGCGGCTAGCATTTCAGGCACGTAAGCCAAACAAATAGCAACAAACCCCTTCATGTCACATGTCCCGCGGCCATAATAGCGACCATCTTTTTCAATCATCTCAAATGGGTCGCTATCCCAATCCTGATCATCAATTGGTACCACGTCGGTATGCCCAGACAAAACAATACCACCCGCAACATTAGGGCCAATAGTAGCGTAAAGGTTGGCTTTGCTTTTATCTGTATTATATACAAGGTGGCTGCGAATGTCATAAGCATTCAAATAGTCAATAATATAATCAATTAAAGCCAAATTTGAATGACGAGACACCGTATCAAAACCAATGAGTTTTGATAATATTTCTTGAACTTTATTCATTATTTCCCAAACACTTAGAATAACTCGTAATTTGCTTACGATTTTTATTATGATTAGCTTTACACATGCACCCCATATTATCAATTACCAAAAATGCTTTACCTTATTCATATATACTATAAGGTAAATAAAAATATTCGATCCGCATAAATAATATAATTTTTAAGGAGAAATTTAAGTGCAAATGAGACAGCTGGAAATGTTTAGTAACACCATGAAATATGGCACAATAAGCATGGCTGCAAAACAAATGAATATTTCACAACCCTCTGCTAGCCGCCTAATAGCGGATTTAGAGCGGTCAATTGGCTTTTCACTTTTTATCCGCGAAAAAGGCCGTTTGCTGCCATCTCCAGAAGGCATTAAATTTTTTCAAGAGGTAGAGAGAAGCTTTAATGCATTGGTGAGTTTAGAATCATTTGCAGAAAATATTAAAAAGCAACGCTCAGATAGCCTGCGCATTGCAGTTTCCCCCGCATTATCGACTGTTTTTGTCCCAAACATTATTAAACTTTTTCGTAAATCCTATCCAGATGCACGCATTTCAATTCTTGCTCATTCGCCAACAATTATTTTTGATTTATTGCAATCTAATACAGTAGATCTGGCATTTAATAATAAAATGGTAAGCCTTCCAAATGTGATTGAGGAAAGGTTGATTGAGGCAAACTTTATTTGCGCTATCCCTAAAGGCCACAAGTTAGCAGAAAAACAACTGATTATTCCTGCCGATTTAGAGGGGGAAGATTTTATCGATTTGGTTGCAGAGGAGGGGCATTCATGGCGTCAACATGATGATATGTTAAAAAAGTATAATATCCAACCCAATATCTTATATTCAACCCAACGCGCTCCATCTGCCTATGGTATGGTGGAAGCAGGTCTCGGAATTGGCTTGTTTGAACCGTTCAGCTATGCCGCATGGTCAAATAGTAATGTTATAGCTCGGCCATTCTTACCCAAACTTACCTACAGTTTTGCGGCATATTATCCAAGCAATCACATTCGTTCTGAATTTGCACGGGCATTTGTAGAAATTTCAAAACAATATTTAAGCAACAACCCATTACCATTCGCAAAATTTTACGAAGAAAACTAATTTTACCCATGCTTTTTAATCATTGCGCCTCAAAAATAAGTCACTAACCTGTCAACAAATCAGGGAAAAACAGAAAAAATCATTATTTCTCTGCAAAATTAGACGAAACTAGATTTCTAGCTTGCAACTTTAAGCACAAAAAGATAAGCACTAATCCAGAAAATTATAAATTAAATGCCTCATATGAGGTCATAAACGGAAGATATTGCAATGCAGGTTACTGAAAGCCTAAACGAAGGTCTAAAACGCGCACTACAAATCACTGTCTCAAAAGGCGATTTGAACAATAAATTAGATGCAAAATTAGAACAATTAAAGGGCCAAGTTAGAATTAACGGTTTCCGCCCAGGTAAAGTACCGGCTGCGCATCTTAGAAAATTATATGGCAAATCTGCTATGTCAGAAATTGTTCAAGAACTCATCACCGTTGAGAGCCAGTCTGCAATTACTGAGCGCAAAGAACGCCCAGCTTATCAGCCAGATATTAATCTTTCCGATAATGAAAAAGATGTTGATGGCGTTTTAGCAGGCACGGCCGACCTAAAATTTGATGTAGTCTATGAAATTATTCCTTCATTTGAAATTCCAGACTTCAAAAAAATTAAAGCAGAAAAGTTAGTTGCTAAAGTTGCAGATAAAGAAATTGACGATGCAATTACTGATCTTGCAAAAAACTATCAAGATTTTAAAGCTAACAAAAAAGGCTCAAAAGCCAAAGATGGCGATAAAGTAGAAATCAATTTCGCTGGTAAAGTAGATGGTAAGTCATTTGAAGGCGGTAGCGCGGATAATGTACCTTTAGAACTAGGTTCAAACTCATTCATTCCAGGTTTTGAAGAGCAAATTATTGGCGCTAAGGTTGGCGATGAGCTTGAAATTAAAGTAACATTCCCAGCAGATTATTCTGCAGAAAATCTAAAGGGTAAAGATGCTGTATTTGATGTAAAGGTGAACGAAATTTCATCACCCGTTAAATCAGTGATCGATGATGAATTTGCTAAAAAACTTGGTCTAGAAGATCTGGCTCAATTGCGTGAGCGCATTACAGAGCAATTAAGCGGCGAGTTAGACAATGCGTCACGTCAAAAAGTAAAACGTGCTTTGCTTGATGAGCTAGAAAAATTGGTCGATTTTGAATTACCAGAAAAACTACTAGAACAAGAGTTTGATGCCATTTTTGCTCAAGTAAAAGAAGAGATGGAACGCGCAGGCACAAGCTTTGAAGACGAAGATACAACCGAAGAAAAAGCCACCAAAGAATATAAATTAATTGCAGAGCGCCGTGTGCGTTTGGGTCTATTACTTGCAGAAGTTGGTGAGCAAAAAGAAATCAAAGTACCTGACGAAGATGTAAACCAAGCATTGATTGCTCAAGTTCGCCAATATCCAGGTCAAGAACAAGAAATCATTGAATATTACAAAAACAACCCACAAGCAGTAGCGCAAATTCGCGCTCCATTGTTTGAAGAAAAAGTGGTGGATTACATTCTTGAACTTGCTGACATTAGTGAAAAAACAGTGAGCCGTGAAGAATTACTAAAAACAGACGATGCTGAAGAAGAGCATGTACATGGTCCAGATTGTGATCATGATCACGAAGACAAATAAAACTTATTCAGCCCATGTGTATAAATAATTGTTTATACCCAAAATTGAATATAAAAATTCTAAACGCCGTATATTTTTATGCGGCGTTTATTTTGTTTTAAGGCTTCGCTTATAAACTCTCCACAATCGATGTGAGCTACATAAAATAATATAGTTTGCATTAACCATTAGTAGCAAAACCTCTACCTCGAATCAGCAGATTTCTTATAGAGTGAGAAAAGTTAAAAAGGGACTTGAATTTTAGAATAAAAAGCTTAGTTTCAGCATTCGACTAAAATTTTAAGTCATAAATTTAGGAATTATATATGCGCGACCCAATGGAAATCCAAAACACATTAGTACCGATGGTGGTTGAACAAACCAACCGCGGCGAACGCTCATATGATATTTTTTCAAGGCTGCTTAAAGAACGTATTATCTTTATCAATGGCCAGTTTGAAGATGGTATGTCATCCATCATTTGTGCGCAACTGTTGTTTTTAGAGGCCGAAAACCCAAATAAAGAAATCTCTCTTTATATTAATTCGCCAGGTGGCGTAGTCACTTCTGGTATGGCAATCTACGATACCATGCAATTCATTCGCCCGCCAGTGTCTACATTGGTAATGGGGCAAGCCTGTTCAATGGGTGCGCATATCCTTATGGCTGGTGAGCCTGGCATGCGCCGTGCATTGCCAAATGCCCGGGTTATGGTGCATCAACCCTCTGGCGGCTTCCAAGGTCAAGCATCCGATATTGAACGTCATGCACAAGAAATCTTAGACATGCGTTCGCGGCTAAATGACATGGTTGTTAAACACACGGGGCAAAAAGTTGCAGTGGTTGAAGAAGCATTCGAGCGCGATAATTTTATGACCGCCCAAGAAGCAAAAGAGTTTGGCCTAATTGATGAAGTGGTGGATCATCGCCCAACAGTTGCAGCCGATAAATAATAATTGAACGGGTTAATTAGATTTGTTAAGTAAATTTAATTTTAAACCTGTTATAATATGCATTAGAATTTGAGATAAATGCACGAAATGGAGTTAAAATGAGTAAAGTCGGTAGTGGCAAAGATTCAAAAAACACCCTTTATTGCTCTTTCTGCGGCAAAAGCCAACATGAAGTACGTAAACTAATCGCTGGACCCACTGTGTTCATTTGCGATGAATGCGTCGAGTTATGTATGGATATTATTCGTGAAGAAAATAAAACATCATTGGTCAAAACCGAAGGTGTGCCAACCCCACAATATATTTGCGATGTGCTGGACGATTATGTAATCGGCCAACCAACTGCAAAAAGGGTTTTAGCTGTAGCAGTTCACAATCACTATAAACGTTTAGAACATGCTTCTAAAGATGGCGATATTGAACTGGCTAAGTCCAACATTATGTTAGTCGGTCCAACTGGTTGTGGTAAAACATTGTTAGCACAGACATTGGCGCGTATTATTGATGTACCATTCACAATGGCTGACGCAACAACATTGACCGAAGCAGGTTATGTTGGCGAAGATGTTGAAAATATCATACTTAAACTATTGCAAGCAGCCGACTATAATGTAGAGCGCGCCGAGCGCGGCATCGTCTATATTGATGAGGTTGATAAAATCAGCCGTAAATCTGACAATCCATCAATTACCCGCGATGTGTCAGGTGAGGGCGTGCAGCAAGCATTGCTTAAAATTATGGAAGGCACAGTGGCATCTGTGCCGCCACAAGGTGGCCGCAAACATCCGCAACAAGAGTTTTTGCAAGTTGATACAACCAACATTATGTTCATTGTTGGCGGAGCTTTTGCAGGTCTTGAGAAAATCATCGCTGAACGTGGCCGCTCAACCTCAATAGGATTTGGCGCAACAGTCGAAGGCGAGGATGATCGCCAAACAGGTGAGATTTTAAGAGATTTAGAACCTGAGGATCTGCATAAATTTGGTCTAATTCCTGAATTTATTGGCCGTGTTCCTGTAATTGCAACCTTAGAAAATCTCGATGAAGATGCGTTAATTAAAATTCTTACTGAACCAAAAAATGCGCTGCTTAAACAATATCAACGCTTGTTTGAAATGGAAGATGTCAAATTAACATTTAATAAAGACGCACTTGTTGCTGTAACCAAACTTGCATTTGAGCGTAAAACTGGTGCGCGTGGTTTGCGTTCAATTATGGAGAATATTCTACTCGATACCATGTTTGACCTACCAAGTTCAGATGGCGTTGAAGAAGTTGTCATTAGCGGTGAAGTGGTCGAAGGCAATGCCAAACCGCTTTATATTTATTCTGAACGTCAAGAAGATGTTGAAACCACAGCTTAATAAAATAAGATAGCTGGTTGATAATTTAAAATGTTAACCAGTTATCAAAACGATCTCGCTTAATATTGATGTTAAGTGATAACAGCACTTAAGTTTAGCTGTTAAATAAAACTACCCCTTGTATTGCGTAATCAGACACCCATATTAGTTGGCCACACAAAATTTAGTGTGCGCCATATAAATGCCTAACTCAAAGGCATAAAATAATGTCAATTAACTAGGAACTCGAATGACAGACGATTCAAAACAAGAAGACATAAATTTTGAAGGCGAGTTTACGCTGCCATTAATGCCATTGCGTGACATTGTATTATTCCCGCATATGATCATAACTTTGTTTGTAGGGCGCGAGAAGTCTGTCAATGCGCTAGAAGCAGTGATGGAAGATAATAAACAAATATTACTAGCAACACAGCATGACCCAGCTGAACTAGAACCATCAGTAGATGAGATTTATGAAGTCGGAGTGGTTGCTACCATATTGCAATTATTAAAACTGCCCGACGGTACAGTTCGTATGTTGGTAGAGGGTAAGCAGCGGGTAAAATTAAACAATATAGTTGAGGGTGAAAAATTTTTCACCGCAGATTCTGAACTCATAGAAACTGAAATTGGCGATGAGGCCGAGGTTGAGGCTCTATCACGCAGCGTCGTCGATAATTTTGAAAATTATGTTAAACTCAATAAAAAATTACAGCCAGAAACCATAGCAGCTGTTTCTCAAATTGAAGATATTGATGTTTTAGCCGATACTGTGGCCTCAAACTTATCGATAAAACTAAGTGAAAAACAAGAAATTCTAGTGCTCAACAATCTGTCAACACGATTAGAAAAAATCCTATCCTTAATGGATACAGAGGTTAGTGTCTTACATGTTGAGAAAAAAATCCGTGGCCGTGTTAAACGCCAGATGGAGAAAACCCAACGAGAATACTATTTGAACGAGCAAATGAAAGCCATTCAAAATGAATTGGGTGATGGTGACGAAAAAAATGAGCTTGATGAACTAGAAAAGCAAATTAAAGAAACCAAGTTCAGCAAAGAAGCCGCTGAAAAAGCGACCAATGAGCTAAAAAAACTTAAGCAAATGAGTCCAATGTCTGCTGAGTCAGCTGTGGTAAGAAATTATCTAGAATGGTTGATATCATTACCTTGGGGCAAAAAAGGCCGCATCAAGTCCGACTTGCCAAAGGCGCAAAAAATTCTAGATGATGATCATTATGGCTTAGAAAAAGTGAAAGAACGCATTTTAGAATATCTAGCTGTCCAAAAACGTACCAATAAATTAAAAGGTCCAATTCTATGCCTAGTAGGGCCTCCAGGTGTGGGTAAAACCTCGTTAGGTCGCTCAATTGCAAAAGCAACAGGGCGCGAGTTTGCCCGTGTAGCGCTAGGTGGTGTGCGCGATGAATCTGAAATTCGTGGTCATAGGCGCACTTATATTGGCTCAATGCCCGGGCGCATTATCCAAACCATGAAGAAATTAAAAACAACAAATCCGTTGATCTTGCTTGATGAGATCGATAAATTGGGCAATGATTTTAGAGGTGACCCATCTTCTGCCTTGCTTGAGGTGTTAGACCCAGAACAAAATGCAACCTTCGCCGATCATTATCTAGAAGTTGACTATGATTTGTCAAATGTGATGTTTGTTACAACAGCAAACAGTACCAATATTCCAGGGCCGTTGCTAGACAGAATGGAACTCATTCACATTAGCGGCTATACTGAAGATGAAAAGGTAGAAATTGCCAAGCGACATTTAATTGGTGAGCAAGTCAAAGACCATGGTCTGAAGGATAATGAGTTTGAGCTAAAAGAAGAAGGTATCCGTGACTTAGTGCGTTATTATACCCGTGAGGCGGGTGTGCGTAATCTAAAACGTGAAATAGCCAATCTTGCACGTAAATCAGTACGAAAAATACTGTCAAAAGACGTTGAAGCCATTAAAATAGAATCATCAAATATTGGCGACTTTGCAGGCGTTAAGAAATTTCATTATGGTATGGCCGAGAAAAGTGACCAAATAGGCGTGGTAACGGGTTTGGCTTGGACTTCAGTTGGCGGTGATATGCTGACCATTGAAGGGGTTAAAATGCTGGGTAAAGGCAAAATGACGGTAACTGGTAACCTAAAAGATGTGATGAAAGAATCAATATCTGCCGCCAAGTCTTATATCCGTTCTCGCTCTCTTGAATTTGGTATTGCAACAGAAAAGTTTGAGGAATATGACATTCACGTTCACGTGCCAGAAGGTGCAACGCCTAAAGATGGCCCAAGTGCCGGCGTTGGCATGGCAACTGTGATTACATCAGTTCTAACAGGCATCGCGGTTAAAAAGGATGTGGCTATGACTGGCGAAATTACGTTAAGAGGTGCAATTTTGCCAATCGGAGGGCTGAAAGAAAAGCTCCTCGCAGCGCTTAGAGGCGGTATTAAAACGGTGTTGATTCCAGAACAAAATGCCAAGGACTTGGCCGACATCCCAGAAAATGTTAAGAACTTACTGGAAATTATCCCAGTTTCAAAAATGTCAGAAGTGTTAAAACATGCTTTGGTAAGTCCGTTAAAACCGATAGATAATCCAGCAAAAGAAGAGCTGGTTGTTGCTAAGGTAAAACCAAAAACACCTAATATTACAGCGCATTAAAAGTTTTTTCTAAATATAAAAATTATAAAAAGGAGCAGTTTAACTTGCTCCTTTTTTATTAACAGAAATCAACAAATAATCTTTTCCAATATGTTTTTAAAAATATTTTTGCTCAAATCGTTGGAATAGTTAATAAAAAGCTTGATTTTTGGCTGTATATAAAGCCCCCTATGTTCGATGCGAAAAAAACGCGAATCGTTTTTAACCTAACTATGATGGTGAATTGTCATGAATAAAAATGAATTAATAGCAGCCGTTGCTGAAAAAGCAGAATTAACAAAAGTTGATGCAGCTAAAGCAGTGGATGCTCTTTTTGAGGCAGTAACTGGATCCCTTAAAGGCGGCGACGAAGTCCGTCTTGTTGGTTTTGGTAGCTTTTATATCTCAAACCGTAAGGCTTCTAAAGGCCGTAATCCACGCACAGGCGAAGCAATTGATATTCCAGCTGCTAAACTGCCTAAATTCCGCGCTGGTAAAGCGCTTAAAGATGCTGTTGATGGCAGATAGTTCAGCCAATTAACACTGTTTAAAGAAGAGAGCTTATTGGCTCTCTTTTTTTTGTCATATTTTTATAAAACAGTAACTTAGTGATTAATTATTGGTTACTTTAAATTTACTCAGTCGGGCGAATTTAAGGCACAGCAAGCATAATAAGCAGCAAGAAATTATATACACAGCAATTTATTGAATTATCGGATTATGTGTATTTTTCTCATTGACCTTTTATCCGTCGCGTCCTATATACCTTTTCATCCGATGCAGACATGGTCAGGCATAAGGTTAGGGT
>JADGDI010000033.1:0-4649 GCA_016744975.1 Hyphomicrobiales bacterium
ATTTGCGCCTTTGGTCGAAATTAATGCCCAAATGGGCTTTTTATTGGAGAAAAAAATGGCTGATATGATTGAGCTAGAAGCTACAATACGCGAAAGAGTTGGCAAGGGGGCTGCTCGTAAAGAACGCCGCGAAGGTAATGTACCTGCGGTTATTTACGGTGATGGTCAAGACCCTGTATCCATTTCGCTAGACTATAACCTTATGCATAAGCTAATCTTTAAAGGTGGCTTTAAGCAAACATTGTTTGAAGTTAATGCTGGTGGTGATAAAACTCGGGTGATTTGTCGTGCGGTTCAACTTGACCCAGTTCGCGATACGCCTGTGCATATTGATTTTTTCCGTCTTGGAAAAGGCGCGACGCTTGACCTTGAAATTCCTGTTGTATTCTTGAATGAAGAAGAATGCCCAGGCCTTAAAGCTGGTGGTGCACTTAATGTGGTGCGTCATACTATTGAGGTTACGGTTCGTGCGAATGTAATTCCATCTGAAATTGAAGTTGACCTTATTAATCTTGAAGTTGGTGATTCTCTGCATATCAGTGAAATTACATTGCCAGAAGGTGCTAAATCTACCATTACTGATCGTGACTTTACAATTGTTACTATTACCTCTCCTGGTGGGTCGCAAGATGATGAAGATGATGGCGAAGATGCTGGTGAAGATGCAGCTGAAACACCAGAAACAACTGATGAATAATTAAACTTAGGTGAAAGCATATTTTAGGAGATAGCCATGCGTCTTATCGTTGGTTTGGGCAATCCCGGTTCTGAATATGCATTAAATCGCCATAATGTTGGATTTTTGGCGGTGGACGAGATTGTTCGCCGCCAAAATTTTTCCCCGTTTAAACAGAAATTCAATGCATTGGTTTCTGAAGGGCGGTTGGGCACTGAAAAAGTGTTAATCATTAAACCCCAAACATTTATGAATCTCTCAGGCCAAGCCGTTGGTGAAGCATTGCGTTTTTATAAATTAGATGCAGAAGATGTGGTGGTGATTTATGATGAGATTGATTTAGCACCAGCGAAGTTTAGAATTAAGTTTGGCGGTGGTGTGGCTGGCCATAATGGATTGAAAAGCATGAGCCAACATATTGGCAATGACTATCACCGAGTTAGAATTGGCGTTGGCCGCCCAGCACAAAAGAGACAAGTTGCCAATTATGTTTTGGGTAATTTTGCAAAAGCCGATAAAGATTGGCTTGTACCGTTATTGGGTGCTATTGCCGATTCTGCACCAAAATTAATATTAGAAAAATTGGCCGAATTTAAAATGTCTGTTGAACAGAAATTGGCAAAAGATGCCGTGTCTGAAGTCGCACAAGTTGAAAAGCCAATGATTAAGCAGTCAGAGCAAAATGTGCCGAAAAAGGTTAAGTTGGAATCACCCTTTGCGGCATTAAAGAGTTTAAGAGATAAGTTTTCGAAATAGGAGCATGAAATGGGATTTAAATGTGGAATTGTTGGGTTGCCTAATGTTGGTAAATCGACATTATTTAATGCACTTACTCAAACAGCGGCTGCGCAAGCGGCAAATTTTCCGTTTTGCACGATTGAGCCAAATGTTGGTGATGTTGCCGTGCCAGATATACGCATTGCAAAAATTGCGGCGATAGAAGGTAGTAAAGAGCTTATTCCGTCGCGTTTGACCTTTGTTGATATTGCGGGCTTGGTAAAAGGCGCATCAAAAGGCGAGGGGCTTGGTAATCAATTTTTGGCTAATATCCGCGAAGTGGACGCGATCGCTTATGTATTGCGTTGTTTTGAAAATGATGACATTACCCATGTAGAAGGGCGTATTGACCCATTATCAGATGCTGAAATTGTTGAAACAGAACTGATGATTGCCGATATTGAAAGCATTGAAAAACGCATTCCTGCTATTCGTAAAAAGGCGGGTATTAAAGACAAAGAATCGATTGAGATTTTAGCTGTGATGGAAGCTGCACTTTTACCATTAAACGAAGGCAAAGCGGCGCGTTATGCAAAGATTGATGATGACCAAAAACATACTTTTAAAATGCTTAACCTGCTGACATCAAAACCTATTTTATATGTGTGTAATGTCGATGAAGACAGCATTGCAACGGGCAATGAGTTTTCAAACCTGGTAGCAAAAAAGGCTGAGGAAGATAATGCTGCTATGGTAATTATCTCGGCAGAAATTGAAGCAGAAATTAGCACACTGGATGCTGATGAAGCGGCTGAATTTATGGATGATTTGGATATTACAGAGCCTGGCCTTGATCGGATGATTAAAGTCGGTTATGAGCTACTTGGTTTGGAAACATATTTTACCGTTGGGCCTAAAGAGGCGCGTGCTTGGACTATTAAGGCAGGTACAAAAGCCCCAAAAGCCGCTGCTGTAATTCATACTGATTTTGAAAAGGGCTTTATTCGGGCTGAATGTATGGCTTATGATGATTTTGTCGCATTAAATGGCGAGCAGGGCTGTAAAGAAGCGGGTAAACACCGTGTTGAGGGCAAAGAATATATCGTCAAAGATGGTGATATTTTACACTTTAGGTTTAACGTGTAATTTTAACGCAACCAATTATTTTTGTCATTTCTGTTGTTATCAAATTTGTATTTTGCAATACTGGCATATTGGAGGGTAAAAAGATGGCACAAAAAGAGAATAAAACACAACAGAATGACGCGGATGTTGGGGCATTTTTGGCGACGGTTGAGAATAACACAAGACGCGAAGACGCGTTTAAAATTTTGCAAATGATGGAAGATGTTAGTGGATTCAAAGCCAAGATGTGGGGCAAGTCAATTATTGGATTTGGTAGCTATCACTATAAATATGACAGTGGCCGAGAAGGGGATTCTATGAAGGTCGGTTTTTCGCCACGTAAGGGAAATCTTGTCTTGTATATTACAACTGGATTTGACAAATATCGCGATAAATTGAAACAATTTGGCAAACATAAAACGGGTAAATCTTGTCTTTATATTAACAAATTAAGCGATGTTGATCAGGATATATTGCGTGATATGATTAAAACAGATGTTGACCATATGAATGAAAAATATGGCTGAGGTAACAATTTTAGCGCTTAATAAGATGGTCCATCCAACGAAATAGTTTGATGATGGGGAAAATCCAAATAAAGCCTGCAATGGCAAAATAGCTAATCTCCCAACCTACACCATTGCCTAACACGAGCCATTCTCCTAGTGCAGCGGCTAAAAAACTGTAGATTGTTAGATAGATTATGACAAATATAATACCGATAAGCTTACGCTTGCGTTCAGAGATTTTGTTGGTCATAAAATATCCTATTGTTAAAATATTATGCAAGTTGAATGTCGATGAATTAAGCTGTATCAGCAAAATTGTCAATAAAAGCTTGTCATATCGGTTATAGTTTTTTATTAAATATAGTTGAAATTAACATTAGGCTATTTATGCAAACTCTGACTAACCGACATTTATACTCACAACAAATCTGGCTTTGGTCGATCTGTGTTTTTATAGGATTGATGGTGGTGGTCGGCGGTGCAACTCGCCTTACTGACAGCGGCCTATCGATTACCGAATGGAAGCCGTTGCTTGGCGCAATTCCTCCGTTAACCTTGGCAGATTGGCAAGTTGCATTTGAAAAGTATAAGCAAATCCCACAATTTGGTGAACTTAACTCTGACATGACATTGTCTGGTTTTAAATCCATCTTTTGGTGGGAATGGGGGCACCGTTTTTTAGGTCGGTTTGTTGGTATTGTGTTTTTTGTACCATTTGTTTATTTTCTAGTGACAAAAAAAATACCGCATGGTTATTTACTGAAATATTTAATTTTGGGTATTTTAGGCGGTGCGCAGGGTGTTTTAGGTTGGTACATGGTCATGAGCGGGTTGGTTGAGCGGGTGGATGTCAGCCAATATCGCTTGGCGGCTCATTTGGGTTTGGCAATTTTTTTATTGGCTTTGAGTTTTTGGTATGCGTTGGAACTTGGCCAAATGCGTAAAGTCAATTCTGACATGAACTTACCAGTAAAACGTGCGCGTGGCAGTTTTGCATGGGCATTTTTAATCATTATATTTGTTCAAATTTTATTGGGTGCATTGGTTGCAGGTACGGATGCAGGCCATGCCTACAATACATGGCCATTAATGGGCGGCTTGTTTATCCCTGATGGGTTATATGATTTGATGCCTGCATGGCTTAGTGCGTTTGAGGATGTCACCACCATTCAGTTTAACCATCGGATGTTGGCTTATTTGATTTTGGTTTTAGTTGCTGTACAAGCAGTGTTTATTTTTCGTAACCGTGAGAATAATAAGACTTTACGTCGCTCGCTAATTTGGGTGAAATTATTATTACTGGTTCAAATAATTCTTGGTATTTTGACGTTGCTGACTTTTGTACATTTGCATACTGCGCTTAGTCATCAACTTGGTGCGGTGTTTCTTTTACTTTGCGCCATAAACCATGTTTTTAAAATTGCTTATGAATATAAGCCGATAATGCCATAAGATGGTCGTAATTTTAGTTTAATATTCATTTAGTTTAAACAAGTGCGATCAATTATGAATAAAATATTTTCTTTTCTTTTAATTTTTTCTTTTACATTATCATCTTTCTCACAAGATTCTAATACTGAAAAAGAAGAAGAAAAAACCAAGCAATCAGGTCATTATAACAC
>JADGDI010000033.1:4659-25630 GCA_016744975.1 Hyphomicrobiales bacterium
ATTATATGTGTTTTTGGGTTTTACGCCGCTTGGTGTGACTTCTGTTGCCAATGCGAAAAATATCCAAATTGAACTGGAGGTTGCCAATATGAACGGCCTGACAGACCAGTATAAAGTGCGAAAAATCTTGTCTAGTGTTGAAGGTGTGCTGAGTGTTGTATTAAACGCTGGAGAAGATATTGTAACGTTGGTTTATGATGATGTTGTGGCGAGTTTGTTTGATGTAAAAACCTCATTGGCTGCACAAGGCTACCCAGCCACCGAGGTGAAACCTTAATTAAATTAACTAAAAGCAATTAAATTATATTTTGAGACTTGTAGTTGCGATTAGAATCTTTATATCTTGCAATAGAGTTTTAATGATATGATTTATAAGATGAGCTAACAATTTATGCTTGAATATTTCCAACTAATTGGTGGGCTAATTTTATTGCTTGTGGCAGGTGATGCTTTGGTGTCAGGTGCAGCAAGCCTTGCTATTAAATTTAAACTATCACCATTGCTGATTGGTTTGACGATCATTGCTTTTGGTACGAGTGCACCTGAGCTATTTGTATCTATGGAGGCGGCTTTTAAAGGGCAGCCTGGCATTGCAATCGGCAATGTTGTTGGTTCAAATATTGCCAATATATTGATGGTGCTGGGTTTGCCAGCTATTTTTTATGGTATGCAAGCGAATAATAAAGATGTAAGGCACCATATGGCCATTGTATTATTGGCTTCACTGGTGTTTGCATTGCTAACACTAAATGGAGTGTTGGTTTGGTGGCATGGTGCGATTTTATTCTCTGGTATATTATTGTTTCTGTTTTCTGAAGCTAAAAAGTCCCATAATAACCGTAAAAATGGCGAATATGACTATGGAGAAATTGAAGATGAGTTGGAATCTACTCCGAAACGTGGGTGGAAAATAGCTCTATTCATTATATTTGGTGTGGTTGGGTTGCCGATTGGTGCTCATTTTCTAGTCAAGGGCGCTAGTTTTATTGCAAGCGACTTTGGAATTTCTGATGCAGCAATTGGCCTGACTGTTGTGGCAATTGGAACCAGTTTACCTGAATTGGCAGCGGTATTTTCAAGCGTTAGACGAAAAGAGTCTGATTTGGCTATCGGTAATATTTTAGGCAGTAATCTGTTTAATATGTTGGCGGTCATGGGGTTAACGGCGCTCATTCACCCTGTGGCGGTTGCTGATACAATTATCAACCGTGATATATGGGTTATGTTGGCAGTCACAATTCTGTTGGCTTTGGTTGTCTATTTTGTTAAACATATTAACCGCTTTGTTGGGGTGTTGTTTAGCGGGTTTTATTTGCTTTATATATATTTAGTATTGGTTTAGCAGTTTAAAATTAGAGGTTATGGCTTAAATGATGGTGACTAATTATGCAAATGCTGAGCAAAATTTACGCCATGTTTTTGTACATGGTTTAAAGTTAAAAGCATCAATTGGTATTTTTGACCATGAAAAAACCCGACTGCAGGTGGTAATTATTAGCGTCGATTTGATGGTGGCTGAAAATGAGCCGCATGATGACCAGATTGAAAATGTGGTTTGTTATAAAAAAGTGGTTGACGATATTGAAAAGCTAATTGCCGCTGGGCATGTTTTATTGGTTGAGACTTTGGCAGAGCAAATTGCTGATAAATGCCTTGAAGCTTCGGATGTAAAACGGGTTTTGGTGAAAGTTGAAAAACCTGAAGCGTTTATTCATGCAAATTCTGTTGGTGTATCTGTCGAGCGGATGCAAGCTTAACCTTTTTAACAATATTGCTGTAAATATAGCTATTAACTTGAGTAACCATATTTAGTTATGGATGCTTTACGTTTATTCTGTTATAGAACAAATAATGAACGATGTTATTTCTGGCCCAGAGCTGATCAAACAATATGCCAAAACATTGCCAAGTAAACCTGGTGTTTACCGAATGTTTGCGGCCGACGGGCGCTTGCTTTATGTTGGGAAAGCCAAAAGCCTAGTTAACCGAGTGACCAGCTATTCACGCATTAGCAACCAGTCCAATCGAATTGTAAATATGATTATGCAAACCCATTCTATGGAGTTTGTCACTACACAATCTGAGACTGAGGCATTATTGCTTGAGGCCAACCTAATTAAGCGATTGCAGCCCAAATATAATATTTTATTGCGCGATGATAAAAGTTTTCCATATATTTTGATTAAACGGGACCATGAGGCTGGGCAAATTGTCAAACATCGCGGTGCACGCAAAATAAAGGGTGATTACTTTGGCCCTTTTGCGGCGGCAGGCGCGGTTAACCGCACCATATCAATTTTACAACGGGCGTTTTTATTACGCACATGTAGTGATAGTTATTATAAAGGCCGATCTAGGCCATGTTTATTGTACCAGATTAAACGTTGTGCAGCCCCTTGCACCGGCGAGATTAGCCTTGAAGGTTATGATAAATTGGTTGATCAAGCTGCAGATTTTCTACATGGCAAAACCAATGATATAAAAAAACAAATTCAACTAAAGATGGCTGAAGCATCGCAGCAGATGGAATATGAGCTTGCGGCATTCTACCGTGATCGTATGTCGGCTTTAACGATGATTCAAAGTGATGATCAGGTCAACCCTACAACCATTGTTGAAGGTGATATTTTTGCGCTATATGGCAAAGGCGGCCAGGTGGCTATCCAAGTATTTTTTATTCGGGTTGGGCAGAATTGGGGTAACCGATGTTATTATCCAAAAGTGGATAAAAGCCATGAAGCAGAAGATATTTTAGCGAGCTTTATTGCGCAATTTTATGATAATAAACCATGTCCCAAGCAATTGATTGTCTCACATCAAATGCCAGAAGCGCCGTTGTTAGCAGAGGCTTTGAGCAGCCGCGTTAATCACAAAGTTGAAATTATTCACCCCAAACGCGGGGATAAAGCCAATATGATAAAACAGGCATTGCGAAATGCAGAAGAAGCGTTGGGGCGCAGACTGGCTGAAACTTCTAGTCAAAAACGTTTGCTTAGCCAAGTTGGCGAAAAATTTGGGCTTAGTGAAATGCCACAAAGAATTGAAATTTATGACAATAGCCATATTTCTGGTAGTGATGCGATTGGTGCGATGGTGGTTTCTGGGGTGGAAGGATTTTTGAAAAGCCAATATCGTAAATTTAACATTAAAAGCAAAATTGCCCCTGGTGATGATTATGCGATGATGCGTGAAGTGTTAACACGGCGTTTTAAACGCATGCTAAATGAGCAAGATGACCCGAGCAAACAAGGCCTTGTTCCACAGCGGCCAGACATTGTATTTGTTGATGGTGGCAAGGGGCAATTATCAATTGCTGTAGAGGTGTTTAGTGAGTTGAATATTGATGATATATTATTGGTAGGGATTGCCAAGGGGCCAGAGCGCAATGCAGGGCGCGAAACTTTTTATTTGGTTGATGGTACAAATTTTATGTTGCCGCCCAATGACCCAGTATTATATTATATGCAGCGCATGCGCGATGAGGCACACCGGTTTGCGATTGGAACTCATCGGGCAAAGCGCAGTAAATCAATGGTAAAAAACCCATTAGATGACATTGAAAATATTGGTGCTAGCCGTAAAAAAGCGCTACTCAACCATTTTGGTTCCGCAAAAGCGGTGTCTGGTGCTAGTGTTAAAAATATTGCACTGGTTGATGGAATCAGCAAGAAATTGGCAAAATTAATTTATGATCATTTCCATGAATAATTGACTTATTACCAATCTAATCAGCAAGATTTTTGGTAGGCAATTAATGGCGTTGTGCGGTTTTTGAATCGGGTCAAATCATCATATATTTTTTCAAAGCCATCTGGTTTATTTTGGCGTTTAAAAATGGTTACTACTTGATTCTTTTTTGGAACTTTTTGCTTTTGGCAAAGTGCAAATACCAAAGTTTCTGTGACTTTAAATAATTGTTGATTGTTTTTTACCATTAGATCCCATTTGCTTAAAAACTCATATGCAGTATCGCGGGTATCTTGCGGGAAATTATAATATTCGAAATGCAACCCTTCCATCTGATGTGCCTCGAACGTATCTTTAAAGGGGTGAAAGTTCATCCGTTCTAGATTGAATATACGCTTTTCTATATAGCCATTGTCTAGATTTTCAACTTTTATGACAAGTGTAAAGCTATGTTCTGTGATAGCAACTTGGTCAACAATCCTTACGGCAAAAGTACCGCCATGTGAGTTAGTAAAGAGGGTTAGATCAGTAAGCTCATCTTGACAAGAGGTGAGTAAAATTAGAGACAATAATGTTACTAAATATTTTTTCATTTATGCCACCATCTGTTGAATGGGGTGAATTTATCATAAAAAAGTAAAAATTAAGTTGCTCTGCAGTCAATTTGGTGAATAACGCGATTGAAATTAAGGGAATAGTTTGCATTTATTTATTTGTAATTGATCGACATTGGTTAATTATTTTATCTAGAAATAATGTTTGTATGCTAGCGATAAAATATAGCTCTTTAGAAAGACTATGCTATAAGAGAAATAGGCAAAAGGTGTCGTTATTATGAATTTAAATATCCCCAATAGTTTAACTATTTTTAGAATTCTCGCTGTAGGTGCGATTATAGTCTGCTTTTATTTTGAAAGCGATGTCGCTAGATGGTGGGCGGTTGGTATATTTTTTGTTGCAGGTGTGACAGATTTTTTGGACGGCTATATTGCTCGTAAATGGGACCTGCAGTCAGACCTTGGGCGTATGCTTGACCCGATTGCAGACAAGCTCTTGATTTCAATTATCTTATTGATGTTAGCGGCATTTGGTACTGTTAATATGGATAATTTTTCTATCATTCCTGCAGTGGTCATTTTAAGCCGTGAAATATTGTTGTCTGGGCTGCGGGAATATTTAGCGCAGCTGCATGTTAATATACCAGTGTCTAATTTAGCCAAGTGGAAGACAACTTTTCAAATGTTGTCATTAGGTTTTTTATTGGCAGGTACAGCGGGTGATAAGGTGCTGCCTTATAATACTGAAATTGGCCTGACATTATTGTGGATTGCAGCGGCTTTAACGGTTTATACTGCTTATGATTATTTGCGCATTGGCATTCAACATGTGATTAATAATGACTGAATGTCCATCAATTTGATTGATTAGACATATGGTTTTGAACCACATAAGTTTCTAATATTTGAATTAGGAGGTTATATGGGTGGCGCGAAGCAGCTGGTTGCTTTTGCTTTAGCACAAGCGAAGGCACGAGGTTGCATTAATATTAAACTTGATAGCAATGAGAATAATATTGCCTCGGCAAAGGTATATGGATCACTGGGTTTTGAGAGCGGTTCAAAAAAATGGAATGGTGGTCGGCAAATTTTATATAGTCGCAAATTAAATATTATTTAAGTGCGGGATGTTGGATATCATGTTAAGAGGTGGCAATAAAATTTTACTGCCGAGTGTGATATGCATAATAATGATGTTTTACGTAGCCTACGTTATAGCTTTAACTTGAATGACCGCAAAATGATGGATGTATTTGCTCAAGCAGATCTAACCGTTAGCCGTGCCGAAATTAGCGACTGGTTAAAAAAGGAAGATGATGAAGAGTTTGTGAAAATTTCAGACCAACAGCTTGCTATATTTTTAAATGGATTCATCAACCTTAAACGTGGCAAGCGTGATGGCGCGCAACCAGAGCCTGAAAAGCAGCTTAATAATAACATTGTTTTTCGGAAACTTAAAATTGCACTAAACCTTAAAAGTGACGATGTTTTAGACCTTTTAGATTTGGCCGATTTTCGCTTAGGCAGCCATGAATTAAGTGCATTTTTTAGAAAAGAGGGTCATAAGCATTATCGCGATTGTAAAGACCAGATATTGCGAAACTTTCTTTATGGCTTAAAGCTTAAGCACCGGCCTGATGTCGCTAAAGATGACACTGCTTAAGACATAAAAAACGCGGTGCATAAACAACACCGCGCTTAATTTGTAAAATTTATTTAGCCTAGCCATGTTCGGCAATATAGGCTTCAAGCAATTGTTTGCTTATCTTGCCTGGCGTATAATTATTTTCATCAATTTTTGATACAGGTGTTACCTCCATTGCGGTACCTGTTAGGAAGCATTCATCAAAACTTGAAAGTTCAGATGGCGTTATGGTGCGGACGTTGACTTTAATGCCAGCTCTTTGGGCTAACTCAACAACCGTTTGGCGGGTGATGCCGTTTAAGAAACAATATGGGTCAGGTGTGTGCAGTTCGCCATCTTTTACAAAAAAGATGTTAGAGCCTGTTGATTCTGCAACATTGCCCTTATAATCCAGCATCAGCGCATCGTTAAAGCCTTTGGCTTCAGCATGATGTTTGGATAAAGTACAGATCATATAAAGGCCAGCAGCTTTAGCGCGAAATGGTGCTGTTTCAGGCGCTGGGCGCTGATATGGTGCGGCGGTTAAGGTGATGCCTTTTAGTTTTTCTTCTATTGAGAAATAACTCGGCCAGTCCCAAGCAGCAATTGCGACATTGATTTTTGTATTTTGTGCATTGATGCCCATTTGTTCTGAACCGCGCCAAACCAATGGGCGCATATAGGCATTTTTTAGGCCTTGTTTTGCTAAAGTATCGATGCAGGCTTGATTAATTTCTTCTTTGGTAAATGGGATTTCCATATCCAAAATCTCTGCCGAATTAAATAGGCGGTCGGTATGTTCTTCAAGCTTGAATATTTTACCATTATAGGCTCTGTTGCCTTCAAATACACTGCTGGCATAATGTAAGGCATGGTTGATGACATGCACTTTTGCATCCGCCCATTTGACGAATTCGCCATTCATCCAGATATAACCGGGTAAATTGTCATAAGATAGGTCTGCCATTTTTTGCCCTTTACGTGATTTTATTGTTTATTTTATGTTCAAATTGGTATCATCAGATAAATAATGTGTCAATGTCGCTGACGGAATATCATATCATTCAGTATATTCTCGTTTAATGTGCGAAGTTTAGACAATATTTATCCTAAATATATGGTTTTTAGGTTTTTCCTACCAATTCATAATATGCATTCATTAGTTTTAATGTAACGTTTGCAGGTTTGTAGCGATGTTCTTCAATCTGTGAAACTGGGGTTACTTCGGCCGCTGTGCCAGTTAGGAAGCATTCGCTAAAATCGCCTAATTGTTCAGGCTTAATACGGCGCTCAACCACCTTTATGCCGCTTTGTTTAGCCAAATCAATAATAGTGCGGCGGGTAATGCCGTTTAAGAAGCTATCGGCAATTGGTGTGTGCAGTTCGCCATTTTGGACAAAGAATATATTGGCAGAGGTGGCTTCTGCGACATTGCCTTGGTAATCTAACATTAAAGCATCGCTAAACCCGCGTTTTTCGGCCTCATGTTTGGAGATGGTGCAAATCACGTAAAGGCCAGCGGCTTTGGCCTCAAATGGTGCGGTTTTTGGTGCGGGGCGTCTATATTTAGCATAGCCAAGTTTTATGCCTTGCATTAACTCATCTGGGCTATAATAGCTTGGCCATTCCCACATGGCAATTAAGGTGTTTACTGGGTTATTTGCACCTGTGATTGACAATTCAGTGCCAATGCCTGACCATACAAATGGTCTTACATAAGCATTTTGAAAACCCTGTTTTTCGAGTGTATCAATGCAGGCTTGGTTTATTTCAGCTTCGCTATAAGGTATTTTCATACCTAAAATTTTGGCAGAATTAAACAAGCGGCTCGTATGTTCTTCTAGCTTAAAAATTTTACCATTATAAGCACGGTCACCTTCAAATACGCTAATGCCATAATGCATTGCATGGGCTAAAATATGGTCATAATTTTCTGACCAGGGGATCAATTTACCATTTACCCAAATGTGTCCGGGTTTATTTTCAAAGCCAGTTGCCGACATTGATTTTTCCTTATAATTAACGCCAATATGCAATAATGTTTCTAATTTGCAATGTTTAAGAAATATAATTACCTAAACTGGGCGTAATATGTAACATTCATTAAAATAAATGTCAACATAGTTGACGTATATTTTATTATTATACGAATCTAATTAGATCTGTTATTTTAAAACCCAATTATATTCTATGAGAAAAACTATGAAATTTGATAAAGATGAGCAAGGTTATTATGAATTTATCGAGTTGTTATTTTTTGCATATAGGGACTTTGTCTCTGAACCTGATGATGCGCTTTTAGCTTATGGGTTTGGTCGTGCGCATCATCGTACCTTATATTTTGTATCGCGCAACCCTGGACTTCGAGTTTCAGAATTATTAGATATCCTGAAGGTTACCAAACAAAGTTTAAACCGAGTATTAAAACAATTGATTGAGGAAAAGTTTATCTATCAAGAACAAGGCGAAGGTGACAGGCGCCGCCGGCACTTATATTTAACTATAAAAGGTGAAAGCTTGGTTGATAAACTTTGTGATATTCAGTTTAATCGTATTTCAAAAAGCATGATGGATTTTAGCCCTGAAGCCTATCATAATATTTGCTCAGGTTTATTTTCATTGATTGATAAGGATGATAAAGCTGAAGTATTGTTAAGGCTTACCCGAGCGCGCAAACGCCAAGAGGATGAATGATAGCATATAAAAAAGTGAAAAAATGATGGTTAAATATTAAAACAGGGTTTTAGATTGGGGTGGATATTCAAAATATGGGTATAAGTTTTGTAGCATAATGGGTGAGAATTTTGCTCCGTTGACGGTAGGCGGCGGAACCGTATATGATAGTGATTAATTCAAATTGGACAGGTTTAAAATGACTGGTAAAATTGCTCTAATTACAGGTGGTGGACGCGGTATTGGCCGTGCCTGCGCTTTGAAGCTTGCCCGCACAGGATATGATGTTTGTGTAAATTATATGCGTGATGTTAAATCGGCTAATGAAGTTATTGATGCGGTTAAACAAACTGGGCAGAAAGCTATAGCAGTTAAGGCGGATGTTTCTAATGAAATAGAAGTTGTAGAAATGTTTAAAAAGGTTGACTCTGAGCTTGGAATATTATGTGCGCTGGTGAATAATGCGGGGATTATTCTGCCGCAAAACAAGTTGGTCGACATGGATTCTGAACGTATTGAAAAGATTTTCAAAATCAATGTTGTGAGCAGCTTTATTTGTGCGCGGGAAGCTGTAAAACGCATGTCAACTCAGTATGGTGGTGTTGGCGGAGCGATTGTTAATGTATCGTCCCGTGCGGCAAGGCTTGGTGGAGCAAGTGAATATATTGATTATGCGTCAACAAAAGGTGCAATAGACACATTTACCAAAGGGTTGGCAATCGAAGTTGCTGACCAAGGGATTAGGGTGAATGGTGTGCGCCCAGGGATTATTGAAACACAAATACATGCTGATGGCGGTGAACCAAACCGAGTTGAACGAATGAAACATGGCGTACCAATGAGGCGCGGTGGGCAGCCCCAAGAAGTGGCCAATGCGATTGCTTGGTTATTATCTGATGAGGCCAGCTATTCTACTGGAACAATTTTAGATTGCGCTGGTGGGCGATAGTTTGGTTTGGTGATTAGCAAAGCTTTTCGCCAATGGGTATGCTGCTTGATAGATTGGCAAGTTTGACATTTTTATTTTTGTCATAAAAACCAAGGGTTAAAACTTCGGACATGAACGGGCCTATTTGACGGGGTGGGAAGTTGACAACTGCTATGATGTTTTTGCCAACCAATTCGTCGATTGTGTAATTCTCGGTAATTTGGGCGGAAGACTTTTTAATGCCAATATTGTCGCCAAAATCGATTTTTAATCTATAGGCGGGTTTGCGCGCTTTAGGAAATGATTTAGATTCGATTATTTTTCCGCATCTAATATCTACTTTTAAAAAATCTTCGAAATTTATTATTTCTGACATTGTTTACCCCAACTCTTCGCCACGTTTTGTGGCTGCCGCCACGGCATTTATCATTAATGTTTCTAGCTGCTTATCGCCCATTAAGATTTTTAAACCTGCGGCGGTGGTGCCATTGGGTGAGGTGACATTTTCACGCAAAACACTTGGATGTTGCGTTGATTGCGCCATTAAGTTGCCAGCACCTTTGATGGTTTGTAAGGCTAAAATATGGGCTAGCCTTTCAGGTAATCCTGCTTTTATGCCTGCAATTGTCATTGCTTCTGCCATTAAAAATACATAAGCAGGGCCGCTGCCAGACAAACCTGTTACAGCATCCATCAGTTTCTCGTCGTCTATAAACTCTGCTAAACCTACGGTGCGCGCTAAAGCAAGTGCTAGGTTTTTTTGGTATTTACTGGTATTCTTATTGGCAACCAATACGCTCATGCCATCGCCAATTGCCGCAGGTGTATTGGGCATTAAGCGTATGATATTGGCATTGTCGCCCAATAAATCTTGATAAAATTGAATTTGTTTGCCTGCTGCAACGCTAACAAATAGGCTTTTTTCATTAACAAAGCCTTTTAACTGCGGTAATATTTTAGGCATCATTTGTGGTTTAACGGCTAATATGATTACTTCGGGGTTAAAGACTGCGGGCGCGGCATTACCATAGGCAATATTATTCTTATCCAAGAATGTTTGCATGTCCGCTGCAATGAATGGGTCTTGCACGTAAATTCCGTTTGGGTTTAGTTCGGCATTTAACCAGCCTTTGAGCATGGCACCGCCCATTTTCCCTGCACCTACCAATAATAAACGGTCGATCTTTTTTAACATTTTATACTCTTTTAAATTATGCGCTGCCTGTAATGTCTAATAAACAGGCCATTAGCGCTTGTTCTGCTGGTTTCCCAGCCCAGAGGGTGAATTGATAGGCAGCGTAATATTGCTCGCAGGTTTCAATTGAATGGTTAATGATGGTATGGCATTGCAAATTGTTAAATCCTTGGCCATCTGCCAATAATGTTCCATAGCGAAACATTAATATATTGCTATTTTCCCAAAATTCAAAATGCCCTAGCCATAATTGTTCATTAATTAGTAAAATGAGTTTTTGCATTTCTGCTACTCGATCGGCAGGAGACTTAAAGTCAAAAGCGATGCCTAAATGTAGTCCATCAATTTGTGCATTCCAATGCACCGTTAGGTTATATTTACACCATTCTCCAACAATATGAATGTTAATCTCATCTTGATTAACCCGATCAAACACCCAATGAAAATCGCGTGCTAGATTTTCAACAGTATCGATAGGGTGGGGCGGGTTCTCATCTTTTAACGAAAAATTCAAAATATTACCTATTTAGCTAATTGCCAGAGCATGACCTCGTTTGACTGATTTGCCAAGCGAATAATTTATTCACTAAAATATTATCCAGCTCATTCAACCAATTTATTAAAGACATTTACCATTTTATGGGTGGCATCGGTGAGTTGTTTTTCAGTAAAGGGTGCGAAGCCAAGTAACAAGCCTTGTTGGTCTGGCTCTAGCGCCTGCAGGGCATAAGCTGATAATGGGCGGTTTGAAATATTATGTTTTTGCAACTGCTCAGATATATAATTGTCGCCTAACTTTAACAGTTTGGGATGTTTGAATTTCACTGCAAAATGCATTCCTGCGGCCGATTGCATAGGGGAAATAAAATCAGCTGCATATATTTTAATTGCGGCTAAAAGCGCGATGCGCCTCGCGTTATATAATGTTCGCATTTTGCGAATATGCAACATATATTGGCCTTCATTGATGAATTGGGTGAGCGCCATTTGCATGATATTTGGCACCATCATACCTGAATTAAATAATGCAGTTTTGAATGGTGAAATTAATTTTTTTGGTAATATAATATATGCACAGCGCAATGCTGGTGAGAGGGTTTTTGAAAAGGTGCCTAAATAGATGACGCGCTCTGATTGATCTTGGCCTTGCAAGGCGGCTAGTGGGCGTCCGTCATATCTAAATTCGCTATCATAATCATCTTCGATCACCCAGAAATTATGTTTTTGTGCAAGTTGTAAAATGGTTTGGCGATCTTTTAAATTCATGGTTACGCCAGTTGGGTGTTGATGAGATGGCGTTAGATAGGCAAGTTTTGGGTTGGGGCAGTTTTTAATTGCAGTCTCAAAATCATGCCGATCATTGATGATTGGAAGGGCGTTAAATTTAGCGCCTGCGCTGTTAAATGCACTATATGCGCCGCCATATCCAGGATGTTCTATCCAAATGTCATCATCAATATCAATCATCATCCGCGCGATCATGTCTAGTGCTGCTTGTGAACCTGAAACGATCAGCACTTGATCGGCGTTGCAAATAACACCGCGGGATGCAGCAAGATAGCTGGCAATGGCCTGCCTAAAACCTACTAATCCGCCAGAGTAGTCATAGTCAAGTTGGTCAGCGTTTGCGGTTTTAGTGACATTTGCAAAGATTTTAGAAAGCTCAACTTTAGGGAAATAACTTAAGTCAGGCACGCCTGATTGAAAGGGGGTATAACGCGATGTCTGGCTAAAGTTTGGTCTGGTTATAGCGCTCATATGTAACCCGCGATTGCTAAGATTAAGCGGATTTTGTTTGTTAGTTATTGCGGGTTTGAAATTTTGTAAAAATAGCGCATCGTCGGGACTTATGTTTGCTACAAAAGTACCGCTGCCTTGTTTGGAGATTAAATATCCTTCTGCAATAAGCTGATCAAATGCAGCGGTAATTGTATTGCGGCTTAGGCCAAGTTGCTTTGCCATATCGCGGCTTGAAGGCAAGCGAGTATTGGTTTTTAAATAACCCTTTAAAATCGCAGTTTTAATACGGTGATAAAGTTGTCGCCATTGCGGCAGTGGATCAAGCTCAACGCCTTCAATCAATAAATTGGACAAGGTTTGAATGTCAAAATTAACAGATTTATCCAAATTGGCACCAGTAAAAATTCATTATTGGCTCTATTAGTAATGCCAATTTTAGTAGAAAACAAGTTCAAACAACAATAACCAAAATCGGATTGCTAAATGTGTGCAAAAACAATAAACGCTAAATTTTGAAAGGATTATCTATGACATTTACTCAAATTATTGCACTCTTGTTTTTTTTGTTTCCACTAGCGTATAGCCCGGGGCCTGGAAATTTATGTTTTGCTGCGGCGAGTGCATCTAATGGTTTAAAGGCAACTTTGAGCGCTAATTTTGGCTATCATTTAGCAACAATTATTTTAACTTTGACCATTGGCTTTGGGTTTGATCAGGTTTTCGGAAATCACCCTCAAATATTGAAATTTATTGGCATTATTGGCTCTATTTATATCGTCTATCTAGGGGTGAAGTTTTTGCGGGCGGGGCTTGGTAAGCTGGCAATGAAAAGCACCAATATCAAATTTTATGATGGTTGGTTATTATTGTTTTTAAACCCAAAAGGATATTTGATTATTTTTTTAATGTTCAGTCAGTTTAAAGCCAATAGCGAGCAGAATAATGCGGTTTTTATAATAATAATCACTGTGGTTTTTACGTTGAATAATTTAATCGCATTCATCATTTGGTCATATGCGGGGCGCTCAATAACGAGAATTTTGGCCAGTGAAAAAACGCAACGGAGGATGAATGTTATATTTGGTATTTTACTAATTTTAGTAGCAATAAAGTTAAACTTTTAAACAACGGAAAAAGATGAGTGAAGGACAGAGCATGAGTGACATTATAATGGAAGATTATCCAAAAACTGAGCTAAACATAATCAAGCAAGCGCCAAAGCGGGCAATTTATGACCGAGAATTGGTGCATAAAATTTTGGATGAAGCTTTGGTTATTCAAGTTGGGTTTGTGGTAGATGGTAGGGCGCAAATCATACCAATGTATGGGGTGCGTGATGGGGAGTTTTTGATTTTTCATGGATCCCGAAAATCTCGGTTTATGAAAAAATTATCGGGCGGTACTCAATTATGTTTATCGGTTACCCATGTCGATGGTTTGGTATTTGGCCGGTCGGCATTTCATCATTCAATGAATTATCGCTCAGTGACAATTCAG
Source organism: Hyphomicrobiales bacterium (assembly GCA_016744975.1). Taxonomy (GTDB): domain Bacteria; phylum Pseudomonadota; class Alphaproteobacteria; order Rhizobiales; family OSC116; genus OCS116. The sequence goes on from JADGDI010000033.1 coordinate 18,561, forward strand.
AGTGAGGGAGAAATTGCCCCAACGCATGATAAAAGTCGCTTGGCAGCATTGGTTACTGATAAATTTGCGGATGGCCGCTATGAAGATGTGAGACCAACGGCGGTGAATGAAATGAAAGCAACTGATTTTTTACGAGTGGCGATTAAGAATGTGGTGGCAAAAATACGCACGGGTGACCCAGTTGATGATAAAGAAGATTTGACACAGCCATATTGGGCAGGTCAGGTGGGGGTAAGAATGATATTTGATGCACCCAAAAATGCTGCCGATTTAATGCGAGGTATTGGTGTTCCGCAACCGATTGTTGATAAATATTGCGGTTAAATGATGAAATTGCTTGCTTTTGTTCTCTTTATGTTCTTATATGATCAAAGGGAGAAAAATATGCAAGCAAGAATGAGTATGATAACATTGGGCGTGGCTAATTTGGAGCGCGCTAGAAAGTTTTATAAAGATGGTTTGGGATTGCCACAAAATGACTTTGAGAGTGATGAAGTCGCATTTTTTAACTTAAATGGTACTTGGCTTGGGCTGTTTCCTTGGGCAGAATTGGCGAAAGATGCAGGCATTCCTGAAGCAGAGTTAATGCAACAAAAAGACGCGACTTTTAGAGGGGTGGCCATAGCTCATAACCTTATTTCTAAACAGGCGGTGGATTTGCAAATGGATGAAGCCATTGCCGCAGGCGGGAAGCTGATGAAAAAACCACAAGAAGTTTTTTGGGGGGGCTATAGCGGTTATTTTGCAGATCCTGACGGGCATTTGTGGGAACTTGCCCATAATCCGATGAGTTGGGTTGGCCCAGAAAATATTGAAACATAGATTTTTGCATGGGCGATGAAAAATAAGTGCATAAAATAGTGATTTGATGCTTGATTTGTGCTGTTTTACTTGGCAGTTGCTCAAGATAGGCATAGCATATCAGTCGTCATCCAACCATTAGGAGCTTAAAATGGGCTTTATTTCAGATAGTCTTTCTCGTGTTAAACCCTCTGCAACCATTGCTGTATCGACCATGGCAAATGAATTAAAGGCTGCTGGGCGCGATGTTATTGGCCTTGGCGCAGGTGAGCCAGATTTTGATACGCCAGATAATATAAAGCAGGCTGCAATAACTGCCATTAATGACGGTAAAACCAAATATACGGCGGTTGATGGTATTGTTGAGCTAAAACAGGCAATCATTGATAAGTTTAAACGTGAGAATGGCCTTGACTACAGCTTGAAGCAAGCTTTTGTCGCACCAGGTGGCAAGCCGATTATTTATAATGCGATGATGGCGACTTTAAATCCAGGTGATGAAGTAATTATTCCGACGCCATATTGGGTGTCATATCCTGATATTGTATTGCTTGCTGGTGGTGAACCTGTGTTTGCGCATGCAACATTGGAAGATGATTTTAAACTCAGTCCAGAAACACTTGAAGCGGCGATTACACCCAAAACAAAGTGGGTTATTTTTAACAGCCCAAGCAACCCTTCTGGCGCAGCTTATAGCCGTGATGAATTAAAGGCTTTAACAGACGTGCTGATGCGCCATCCGCATGTGTGGATTCTTACAGATGATATGTATGAGCATTTGGTATATGATGATTTTGAATTTGTGACACCAGCACAAGTTGAGCCTAAACTGTATGACCGAACGTTAACGATGAATGGCGTTTCAAAAGCTTATTCGATGACTGGCTGGCGGATCGGTTATTGTGCTGGCCCCGTTGAATTGATTAATGCAATGCGCAAAATACAAAGCCAAAGCACATCTAACCCGACGTCGATAAGCCAATGGGCGGCGGTTGAAGCGCTGAATGGCACGCAAGATTTTATCCCCGTTCGGGCGCAAGCGTTTAAAGGCCGCCGTGATTTGGTGGTTTCAATGTTAAACCAAATTGAAGGCATGGTATGCCCAAAACCTGAAGGTGCATTTTACGTTTATCCTTCTATAAAAGGTTTGATTGGTAAAAAAACACCCAGTGGGCTGGTGATTGATAGTGATGCTACCTTTGCAACGGCTTTGTTAGAAGATCAGGGTGTTGCTGTGGTGCATGGTGAAGCTTTTGGCCTTAGTCCAAATTTTAGAGTATCCTACGCAACCAGCGATGAAGCGCTTAAAACTGCTTGTGGCCGTATTAATGAATTTTGCAATTCACTCATATAGTAGGTGATCTGGAATAATAGGTGATCTTGGGCGCATAAGTTAAAATATAGGCTTATGCGCTCTTATTATATTAGCAACTTGTAGGTTTTTTTTAGTTTAGCCCCAACATTTTTTGCCTAGGTTTATGCCGACGCCCATACATGAATTTCGCCCACCAAATATATAACTTGGTTTGTTTTCCTGCGTCAATTTCTATTCGATCAATTAGTATGGCGCTATTATGGCTCTTTTTAACTGTTAAAGTGTGGTTCCACTTTTTGACAGCATCGCCATATTCATGACTTTTGAGTATCATTTTTTCCTCATCAAGATGTATAATCTCCATCGTCCGGTGTTGTTTTATATTGGTGGGTTAATGTCACTAATGTCATACTAATTTGCCCTGCAAATTTGTGAGCCTGTAATAAGCTATGCGCCTTTTAATTTGGTGTCAAATTTTTTTAGACAAAAAAACAGGCGATCTCAAAAGAGTCGCCTGTTAAGTTTCCTCTAGATGCCAACAAAAAGGGAGGGAAGTTGGCAATGTTAGGAAGAAAAGAGGGAGGGAACTTCCTAAAGATCCTAGAGAGATCTATAATAGATATATAGGCTCATAAGTCTGTTTTTCAAGTGTTGTGAGTGATTTGTAGCTATGCACTATTTGCATAGTCGATTAGACAAAAAAACAGGCGACTCAAAAAGAGCCGCCTGTATAGTCATTCTCTAGTTGCTGACCAAAAAGGGAGGAAGTCAGCGGTGTCAGGAAGAAAAGAGGGAGGGAACTTCCTGTAGATTCTAGAGCAATCTGTTAAAAGTAATATAGTTTTTATAGGGCGGGGATACAATATTAGAAAGCATGACGTAGCTATGCGCTAATTGCATAGCTCACATGGCGCAAAAAAAACGAGCAATTGAATAAACAATCACTCGTGAAATAATCTCTGACCCGTCAAAAAAAGGGAGGAATTAACCAGATAGAATTAAAGGAGGGAATGTTAAATTCTATCTTATGATCAGAGATGATCAGTTGCTGACTATATGCGCTTTAAATTTGTATTGTACAACATGATTGAGAACAGGTCAGCTATGCACTATTTGCATAGCTGATTAAGCAATTGATATTATACTAGAATTTCCATTCTTTTGCTTTTGAGACTAAGAAATCTTTAAATACAGCAACGCGCTTTGAGTTGCGCAACTCTTCAGGATATACTAAATAAGTGTCAAACTCTGGCACTTCTATATCTTCTAACACCCGTATTAGGTTGGCATCGTCGATTATATAATCTGGCAATGCCGCTAAGCCATTTCCGTACATTGCTGCACGTTTTAAACCATATACGCTATTCATACTCAAATGTGACTCACGTGGTTTGCGTGGGTCTCTGCCTAAATTTTCTAGCCAATTTACATTTTTATAATATGATGGAGTGTTGCCACCATAGGTTAATATTTTATGGTCATCTAAGTCTTTAACAGTTAACGGTGTACCATATTCGGCGAGATATTCAGGGGATGCAAATATATGAAAATGCACTGTGAATAATTTACGCGCAATCAAATCTTGCTGGGTTGGGCGATGCAGTCTTATAGCAAGGTCAGCCTCGCGCATGCCTAGATCCACGTCACGGTCTGAAAATAAAACCTTTAAATTCACATCTGGATATTGATCCATGAATTCTGACAGGCGAGGGGTTAGCCAATTTGTACCGAGGCCCTCGGTAGTGGTAATCGCAAGGTCGCCAGATGGTTTTTCAGTGCTGTCTTTTAACATGGTTTCGGCCATTTTTAATTTGGCAAAAACATCATGGGCGGTTCTGTATAACATTTCGCCTTGTTCTGTAAGTTTTAGACCGCGCGCATGACGTAAAAATAGCTTAGTTTTAACCTCATATTCCAAATTTGAAATTTGGCGTGAAACCGCACTTTGGCTAAGATGTAATTCTTCGCCAGCATGGGTAAAACTTCCAGCCGATGCGACTGCATGAAAAATCCGTAACTTATCCCAATCCATATTTTTTTGGTTAAACCATCCCTCATAAATATATTGTTAGTCTATGGTTTTTTACTGGTAAGTAAAGGTATGCCTGCTAAATTTCTAATTCAGCAAGGTATTTTTCAACCTCCAACGCAGCCATGCAGCCCATACCAGCAGCAGTTACAGCTTGGCGGTATTTGTCATCTGTCACATCACCAGCGGCATAAATACCGCTAATTTCTGTCGCTGTGCTGTCAGGGGCGGTGACTAGATAGCCGCCATGTTTGGTTTTTAATTGGCCTGTGAACAACTCTGTAGAAGGTGCATGACCAATCGCTATAAAAACACCATCGGCATTAATTATGTTGGTTTCACCCGATTTAACATTTTTCACCCTTGCGCCAGTTACATTCGTTGGGTTTTGTGTGCCGACAATTTCTTCCAGAACTGTGTCCCAAACAACTTCAATCTTTGGATTTTTTTCTAACCGTTTGACTAATATTTTCTCAGCGCTAAAGCTGTCTCGGCGGTGTAATATAGTGACTTTTGTTGCAAAATTGGTTAAATATAACGCCTCTTCAACTGCTGTGTTGCCGCCACCTACCACGATGACTTGTTTGTTGCGGTAGAAAAAACCATCACAGGTCGCACATGCAGAGACGCCAAATCCTTGAAATGCCTGCTCGGAAGGCAATCCCAGCCATTTGGCCTGCGCGCCAGTGCAAATGATTAGTGCATCGCAAGTATATTCTGTTCCACTATCGCCTTTTAATGTGATTGGCTTGGCGTTTACATCGACTTGCATGATGTGATCTTCTACAATATTTGCACCCATTTTTAGGGCTTGAGCTTTCATTTGTTCCATCAACCAAGGGCCTTGAATTTCATCGGCAAAGCCTGGGTAATTTTCTACCTCGGTGGTGATGGTAAGCTGCCCGCCTGGCTGAATGCCCTGTATTACCAACGGCTCCAACATGGCACGTGATGCATAAATTGCGGCACTATAACCTGCTGGTCCTGAACCTAAGATGATGAGTTTCGAATGGGTTGCGGGCATAACTTATCCTTGCAAAAGTAATATATCTTTATGTAGCTATTTGGTGGGTATTTTCAAGCTGTTTATATCAAAAATCACAAAATTATTGATCAAATTGGCTGAATAATGTTTGCCTAACAGTTTCTTTCATAATTGCACCATCTACAAGAATAAAATTTTAAAATGTTCAGATTGAAAGTAATTTTATAATTGAATATTGAAATTTTATTACATATTTAGTATGTTTTATTATTTGGAATATGGAGTGATTAGATGGTCTCGGTAAAATTAGATGCTACTGACTGGCAAATTTTGAATATTCTGCAAGATGAAGGTCGGATTACCAATGTTGATTTGGCAAAGCAAATCGGTATTTCGGCGCCACCATGTTTACGCCGTGTTCGTGCCCTTGAAGCGTCAGGTATGATAAAAGGTTACCGCTCAATTTTGGCAGAGCGGGCGTTGGGTTTTGAGCTTACGGTATTTGCGATGGTTGGGTTGCACAGTCAAGCAGAAGTGGATTTGGTTGCGTTCGAAAAATTAATAGCAACATGGCCTTTGGTAAGAGAGGCATATATGCTATCTGGTGAAGCAGATTTTATATTGAAATGTGTCGCGCCTGATTTGACTATATTTCAAAATTTTGTTATTAATGACCTAACTGCAGCACCCAATGTAGACAATATCAAAACCTCATTGACGATAAGATGTAGCAAATTTGAACCAGGTGTACCACTTCAATATGTCGTACCGAAACCAGACTAAATCGGTAAATATTTAAATAAATGAAATGCCCAGAACTTCGTAAGTTTTACCACCGCCGGGTGTGTTAACTTCAGCGCTATCTTCAACTTGTTTGTTTATCAAAGCGCGTGCAATAGGTGAAGAAATGGAGATTTTACCAAGTTTAACATCAGCTTCTGACTCGCCAACAATTTGGTAAGTCGCTTCTTCGTCGGTGTCTTCATCGACTAATTTCACAGTGGCGCCAAAAATTATGCGGTCGCCAGAAAGGGTTGAAACGTCAATAACCTCTGCGAGTGCTAAGTTGGATTCTAGCATTTGAATAGCAGCTTCATTGAGGCCTTGTTCTTCTTTTGCGGCGTGATATTCGGCATTTTCGGATAAATCACCATGTTTGCGTGCTTCTGAAATGGCGTTGACAATGCTAGGACGGTCGACAGTTTTACGCCGCTTTAGTTCCATCTCCATTGCCTCATGCCCTGCAATAGTCATCGGAATTTTTTCCATTTTCTGTCCTTCATTCCTGTTGGCATGCACAAAATAAACAAATCCCCAACCTGATCGAATCAGTGGGGAATGCAGCACTACCGTTTCTATTAGTCTTGACCATAACATATTGGCTAGAAATTGCAATCCTAATAAATACCTCACAGAGGTGAGTTTTTACATATATTATATAGTTTATACCATTAAGCGATTGGTTGTCGCAAAATGGTTCTTAAATTTTTTGGCGCAACCCTTGATGGGTCGTTCAGATAAATTTCATGATGGGGACCCATTGCTGTTAATTTATGTGCAGATAAATATTCGTGATGTAACTTTTCTGTAAGCCTTGGAATTCTATCATAGGCGCCTATATGCATGATTTGAATGGCGTTGCCTTCGTTATAACTCTCTAATCGAATGTTGTTGGGCTGGTTTTTGAGCGTTTTTGCGGCACTCACAAGAGCTTGATCGAGCATTTCTGTTTCGATCCAAGGTGGCATGACAATCATTAATCGCCACTTTAATTTATCTTTATTGCCTTGATGTAAATCGCTCATGTCATCTGCCCAAAACAGGCTTTCAAGTGGTGGTTCGATGAAGTTTTTACCCAAGCGTTTGCGGGCAATTTGCCTGATTGGGTTGACGATGGTAAATATCCATTTCATGGCATGGGCGTAATCGTTATTTTGTGG
>JADGDI010000033.1:25640-27678 GCA_016744975.1 Hyphomicrobiales bacterium
TTGCCTTGGCCATCAATCATTAAAAATGTTGAATTTGGAACATTGATGTGGCTAAAATACTTGGCTGATGGTTTGTATAACTGGTTTAATTTTTTTTCAAATTCTGATTGTGTCATGTTTCATCCTCATCGGTTAACCACGGTTTGGTTTTCATATATTCTAGGGTGCTTTTTGCCCATTTTGCTTCGGCAATTAATTGGCTCATTGAATGTTCAAATAGTGCTTCGACATAATCAGGCAGGGGTTGTTGTTTTATTTGGATGTCTTTTAGTTTTGCTATTTCTTGATTGATGGCATTAATGCGCTCAGCTAAGGCATTTAGTGCGTTTTGTTTTTTTAAAATTGGCCAATTTGCCATGCCGAGCAAAGCTGAAGAGTAGGTTGGACGGACATATTTTAGCGCATCTAAGGTTTGTACTTCTAACGTTTGTTGGCCTTGATTGGTTATTGAATATGTCTTTTTAGTTTTTGCACTATTGGGCTTTATTGAGTTAACAAAGCCGTACTTTTCTAACTTACCAAGCACAAAATAGATTGAAGAAAAACCGATTTGAGTCCATCGGCGCATATCGCGTTGTTTGATGATTTGCTCTAACTCATAGCCATGACGGGGCATTTCGGCGACAAGTCCTAGCAATAAAATTTCTGAATCAGTGAGGGTTTTAGATTTCATATTCTAGTACTAGAATAATATTGTTGATTTGTCAAAGACCTGCGCTATAATATCAAATAAATTGTGATGATATTAAAATTTATTTTGGTTATTTATAGAATTTTCTTATGTTTATTGATGCCAGCCATTTGAAGTTTATGAAATATTAAATGGCATTTTATCTAACGAAGCAGAGGATTTATGAAAAAAATGTTTATTATTATTTTTGGCAGTTTGGTGACGGTGGTCATTGCCATTGCACTGACAATTTTATTTACATTTAGCAGTAAAGACCATAGTGAATTTGACTTACCTAAGCATAAACCCATTGGAATGCGCACCGATGAGAGCGTTGAACATAAGGCGATTGTTACTAAAATTAGTGAAGAATTAGCCAATACACCCAAGCTTGGGTTTAAAGAGCAAATTAAAATGATGCGTGAACAAGCGGATGCACGTGGATTGGCGTTTAATATTAATGCGGAAGTTAGACCTGCTGATGCAGGCGGGGTTGCTGCTGAATGGGTGATTGCACCGAATGCTGACCTTAATAGGCGGATGCTATATATTCATGGTGGTGGGTATATGGTTGGGAGTCCGAAAAGTCACCGATTGATTACAAGCAGGATGTCTGAAATTTCTAATTCTGCTATATTGGTTGTTGATTATCGGTTGATACCTGAACATTCACGATTGGCTGGGCTTGAGGATATGCGCACGGCTTATGTTTGGATGATTAACAATGCAGCAGATGGGGAGCGTGATGCTGATATTGTTATGATTGCGGGTGATTCTTCTGGTGGGAGTATGGCGCTTGCGACGATTGCATGGGTTCGTGATGAAGGGTTGCGAGCAGCAAATGCTGTTATTGCGTTATCACCACAGACTGATATTACCTTATCTAGCCCTAGTTTGATTAATAATACTGAGACGGATGTATTGCAGGGCAAAAGTTTTGGCCCAATTGTAAAAACGCCTAGTGTGTTTAGGCTTGGGTTTAGTTATTTTATGCATCGGATAAATCCGAGTAAGCCGATTGTTTCGCCTTTATTAGGTGATTTGTCTGATTTACCACCGACTTTAATTCAGGCTTCTGAAGCGGAGATGTTTTTAGATGATGCGGTTCGATATGTGAATAAGGCGAATGCGCATGGTTCTAAGGCCGTTTTGCAAACATGGCCGTTTATGATGCATGTTTGGCATGCGTTTAAAGTGCCAGAAGCAAATGAAGCATATAGTGAAATTGAGGCATTTATTGAAGCGCATACAAAGTAGGTTTTTACAATGTTGACGTGGTGATGCTTTTTACCTATCTTTTGGGCAACTTTGAGGAGATAGAATGAAAAAAATCACCACGATTGAGGCATTAGAGGCGTTGTATAGTAC
>JADGDI010000034.1:0-9846 GCA_016744975.1 Hyphomicrobiales bacterium
ATCCAATACAAGGTAAATTAATCAAAAGAGGGATAAAATTAACTCATTTAAAGTTAATATCAGCCATTGCTGAAACTCAAAAGATAAGTGCAGCAGCGCTTAAGCTGAATATGGCGCAGCCTTCTGCGTCACGGCTACTAGCTGAACTTGAATATATTGTTGAAGCAAAACTCTATACTCGTATTCCGCGTGGGATAATACTAAATGAAGCAGGTATTATACTCGCAAAAAGAGCGAGGCGTATCCTTAATGGGCTGGAAGTTACAGGGCAAGAGTTACTAGAAATAGGACAAGGAATAAGAGGAACAGTCAATATTGGTGCTGTCAACGGCCCTGCAATTGAAATGATAATCCCTCTGATAAAACATTCGAGGCGTGAGCTGCCTAACATTGATATCTCTGTCACCGTTAGCGATAGTAACAAACTGGCTGAGGCTACTCTTGCTGGTGATATCGATTTTTATATCGGGCGCATTACTAAAGATATTGATTCAAGACCATTTAAGTCCCAACTTATTGGCAAAGAACCTCTTAGCCTTATCGTTCGCAAAGAACACCCCCTAACAAAAAACAGATCGATAAAACTAGAAAACTGCATGCCATTTGATTGGGTATTGCAGTCACCAGGCAAGCTTATGCGCATTACAATCGAGCAATATTTTTTGGATCACAATCTTGAATTGCCTCAAAATATAATCAGTACATCATCTAATTTGATGACTTTAGCAATTATTTCCCAAACAAACTCCATTGCACCAATTGCTAAATCTGTCGCTGATTTTATTCAAAGCAAGGATGGTTTATCTGCAAATATTCGACAGCTTGCAATCGCAAAAAAATTATATGTTTCAAATTATTCTTTGATTTGGTTAAGGGATTCAGAACTAACGCCTGCATCTGCAGCCGTTCATAGCCATTTACAAAAACAAATTCCAAACAGCAGTTAATTTTGACATATATACATCTGAGGAATGTCCTCAGTAAAACAACCTAACCTAAAATTCTGATTTTAACCATTTTTTAAACGCTATAACTTTAGGTAAAAATGTATTTTGGGGAATTGAAGATAAATAATAGCGAGGTGTTGCTGGCAACGTAGCATCGATAAATTCAAACGGAATTTGTATTTTGTTAGCATTGATTAAATGCTGTGCATTATATCGGTTGGCTAAAGCAACCCCAAGGCCATATTCAGCTGCTGAAAGTGCATGTAGTGAAAAACCAACTGAAATAAACCGTTGGGTTTTAAACCATTCCTTTTTTGTTAAAATTGACTTCCATGAAACTAAGCGGCGTTCCGTTTCAATTAAGGTGCATCCTTTTAAATCATCAATTGATTTTATATTATGATCAATAATATATCTGGGTGAAGCCATCGCAACAACTTGATCTGTAAATATTAATGTCGAGTCTAAATCTGATGAAGGTTGTTGCCTATATTCGATTGCACAATCAATTTCAGTGTCTTTATTATCTATTGACATCTTGTCAATCAACCTCAAATTAATTTTTGGATTTTTCACTAAAAATCCTTCTAGTCGAGGCATTAGCCAATTTACAGTAAAACTGGGAGGTATTGAAACTGTCAAAGTTTCCCAGTTTGAAAACTTTGCGACATCTTTTGTTGCATTGCTAATTTCATTTAACGCAGGTTCAATTTTTCTTAAAAAATTATGTCCAGTATCGGTCAATATTATTCTGTTTTTTATGCGATGAAACAGCTTTACTTGTAAATAATCCTCTAATTTTGCAATGTGATGACTAACAGCTGATTGAGAAACATTGAGCTCCTCGCATGCTGCTTTGGCACCGCCTAATCGCGCTGCAGATTCAAATGCTTTTAAGGCATTTAATGGGGGCAATTGTCTCATATTTTCAATTTCACCTCAAACGAGTAAACAAACCAAAGGCCAAGTAATTGCATTTAATATAATATAGCTATCGCATAAAATCGATCTAAAAATCTAATCGATCTTATGAAGTAAATTAGTTTTACAGAAGCGTTTAAATCTTGATACTAATATTCAAATTATAAAAACATCAATATTGGAATATAAAATGAAACCTAGCATTAAACCCTTGGATGGTTGTCTAATCGTTTCAATTGAACAAGCACTTGCAGCGCCTTTATGTACTGCAAAGTTAATAGAAGCTGGTGCAAGAGTAATTAAAGTAGAGCGCGCAAGCGGAGACTTTTCCAGGGGGTATGATACTGCAGCTAAAGGCGAAAGCTCCTATTTCACATGGACAAACCAAGGCAAGCAATCCATTATTTTGGATTTTAAGGCGCCCGCTGACAAACAGTTTCTTGAAAATATGATTTCTAAAGCGGATATATTCATTCAAAATCTAGCACCAGGTGCGATGGCGAGGGCTGGTTTTAGCAGCAAATCTTTAAGAAATAAATATCCAAAGTTAATCACCTGTGATATTTCAGGATATGGTGAACATGACACACTGGCGGAAATGAAGGCCTATGACTTTTTAGTTCAAGCAGAATGCGGGTTGGTTGGAATTTCAGGTGGGGTAAATGAAATTGGCCGTATTGGTGTTTCAATATGCGATATTGGTGCTGGCATGACCGCACACGCAGCCATACTGGAGGCAATACTGCTTCGTGAAAAAACAAGCTTGGGATCATCTCTTAAAATATCATTATTTGATGTTGCAGCAGATTGGATGGCAGTACCATTAATTCATAATGATTATGGCAAAGCTGCACCAGTAAGGCAGGGTCTAAAGCATCCGACAATTGCACCCTATGGTGCATATAAGACCCTTGATAACATAGATGTTATTATCTCTATTCAAAATGAGCGGGAATGGCATCGTTTTTGTAAAAACGTTTTAAAAGATGATACCATCGCAAAAAATATACTGTTCAAAAATAATAATGCCCGTGTAAAAAATTATCAATTATTAGATGAGCATCTAAATCGAATAATCCATACCCTTTCTTCGGATGAGTTCCAAAAAAGGCTAACCCAATCATCTATTGCATTTGGCCGAATAAACTCTGTTGAGGATTTGTCTCATCACATAGCGCTTAGACGCAAACAGGTTGCAAATAGCAACGGTGATTTACTGGAAATTCCGGCATCTCCAATAAGGTGGGTAGGTCGCAACCCAGAAGCAACAATGGCTGCACCTAAACTAGGTGAACATAGCAAACAATTACGCAAAGAATTTGAAATCTTGGGAGCTATATATGACTAACACATTAAATAGTAATAACTTTTTGGATCAATGGATTGGTAAAACTGAAACCAATGAAGATTATATTTCAGCAGGGCAAGCCAACCTAATGTGCGCAACAATGGGGCTTTTAAAAACACTAAAAAAGGGAGATGAACTGCCTGCTTTATGGCATTGGATTTATTTTTTATCGGCAAAAGTTCCGAATGAACTAGGTCTAGATGGACATCCAAAACTAGGTGGTTTTTTGCCACCAGTGAAATTGCCTATGCGAATGTGGGCTGGCGGTCGATTTGTTTTCTATAGGCCAATAAAAATTGGTGATGTTGCAATAAAAAAATCTAAAGTCGAAGCAATTAAACATAAACAAGGCAAAACCAGCGACTTATGTTTTATAACCGTATCACATTCGATATTTATCGATGATCAAATATGCATACGAGAAGAACATGACATTGTATATAAAAATGCCCCTAAAACCAATGATGTTCGAACGCCAATTGAACCACCTAAAAAAATTGATTGGCATAGAAAAGTAATTACAAACCCCACTTTATTATTCAGATATTCCGCTTTAACTTTCAATGGGCATAGGATTCATTATGATAGAGAATATGCCAAAACAACTGAACTTTACCCAAATCTGGTTGTGCATGGCCCGTTAATTGCAACATTATTAGCAAATTTTTCAACAGAGAAGCTTGATAAACAAACATTAAAGTCATTCGAATTTAAGGCATTAGCGCCTATTTTTGATCAAGCTCCATTTTACCTAAATGCAAGACATAACAATAATATAGTCAACCTTTGGGCAAGTGATGTAAATGGCGGCTTAGCTTTGAAAGCCAAAGCAACTTTTAAGGTGTAGCAATGATTCCTAGAGCATTTTTATTCACGCCAGCCGATCGACCTGACTTATTTAGTAAGGCCATTCATGGGCAAGCAGATGCCATATGCATCGACCTTGAGGATGGCGTTATAGCAAGCGGTAAAAAACAGGCACGGCAAAACCTAAAAAGCATGATTATGCATGCAAAAAACATAAATAGACCTGTTTTTATACGCATTAATAAATTCGAAAACACTTTAGAGTTTAAACGAGATTTATCTGCAATTGACGCTTCACCTAATGGAATAGTGTTGCCCAAAGTATCGAGTTGGCAACAAGCATTACAAGTTGATAACATTCTAAGCAATGCAGGTCTCACAGACCCTAATTTGTCCATTATCTCAATGATCGAACATCCAATGGGCCTGCTATCAGCAGAAAGTGCCATTGGAAATAAAGGGCGGATAACAGGTTTTCTATTTGGTTCTGAGGATTTTGCTACTGCGTGTGAATGCAACCCCAACGCAGCAGTTATTAAACAAGCCTTTTTAAGAATGCTTTTGGCTTCTAAGATGCAAGGTATAAAAGCCTATGGAATGCCCTGTGGTATTGGCGAATATAGAAACCTTTCATCATTTGGCATGGCTGCAAAATTTTCTAAAGAAAATGGCGGTTATGGCGCATTTGCAATACACCCCAACCAAATATCAATCTTAAAAGAAACCTTTTACCCCACTGATCAAGATATAATTTGGGCAAATAATGTTGTTAATGTATTTGAAAAAAGTTTAGTAGATGGAAAGAGCATAGCCATCTTGAATCAAGAAATGGTTGATTTACCGATTTATAACCGCGCTAAAAACCTATTAAATAGTATGAATCCGCCTCATTTTCGTAAGGTAAAAGAATGTTAAATAACTATCAGACATATGACGCAACCGCTTTGGCAAATTTAGTTAGAAACAAAGACATAACAGCAAGTGAATTGCTGGATAATGCCTTGGCGCGCTACAAACAAGTTAATTCTGATATAAATGCAGTCGTTCTTGTGCAAGAAGCTGCAGCGCGCGCAATTATAGACAAGCTACCCAAAGGCGCATTATCTGGAGTACCATTCTTATTAAAAGACCTTGGAGCAGCGGCAATTGACTTTCCTTCCCATAATGGGTCGCGACTAACCAAAAACACTATTTATCAACAAAACTCTACTTTATATGAACGAATTGCGGCAACTGGATTGGTAACTTTCGGGCGCACAACTGCACCCGAAAGTGGCATTGGAGCCACTACTGAGGCTGCTGTATATGGTGGTCCAACTCGCAATCCATGGAATTTAGAAAGAAGCCCTGGCGGGTCATCTGGTGGCGCAGCTGCTGCAATTGCTGCTGGAATTATTCCTGCTGCTCACGGCTCAGACGGTGGTGGCTCTATCCGAATTCCAGCCTCATGCTGCGGTCTATTTGGCTTTAAAGCAAGCAGAGGACGTTTGCCAAAAGGGCCTAATTCAAGTGAAGGATGGGGCGGCATGGCAATTGATGGGTTTTTAACAAGAAGCGTTAGAGATAGCGCACTGTTACTAGATTTAACGCAAGGATATGAGTTAGGTGCGCCATATTGCGCGCCCCCATTGCAACATGGATATGTCGCTTCATTAGTAAAAACACCCACAAAATTAAAAGTAGCATTATGCGACACAACATTTCTGGGGGAGCCGATCGATCCTGAATGTAAACTTGCAGTGAATAAAACCGCTAAGCTACTTGAAAGTTTAGGCCATGATGTTGAATTTGCTAGACCAGATGCTGATATTATTTCTATGCTTCGCGCATGGACAAAAATTGTTGCGTGCGGTGTTGCATTAGATATGAAACACACTTTATCAGATCATAGTTTAAAAATGACAGATCAAAATGTTGAGGGGGTAACCAGAGGTGCAATTGAATTTGCAAAAAATATTACAGGTGAACAATATTTAGAATCACTTGGTCAAATACATAAATATACACGAGATATGGCTAAATTTTTTGATAAATATGACATTTTACTTACCGCTACTCTTGCTGAACCACCGGCAATGTTTGGCCGCCTATCTCACGAAACCACAGATTTTTATGGCTATAGATTTGGACCCAATAAAATGCTGTCATATGCGCCTTTTACCGCTTCTTTTAATGCGACTGGGCAACCTGCGGTGTCGATTCCAATGCATCATACAAAAACTGGGCTCCCCGTTGGTGTTCAATTAG
Organism: Hyphomicrobiales bacterium; assembly: GCA_016744975.1. GTDB lineage: Bacteria > Pseudomonadota > Alphaproteobacteria > Rhizobiales > OSC116 > OCS116. Next base: position 6,271 of record JADGDI010000034.1, read on the forward strand.
CCGCTGCGTTTGGGCAAGATGAAATGCTTATGGCATTATGTGCACGGATAGAAGAAGAAGAAAATTGGTTTAACAATTACCCTAAATTATTAAATAATCCAAAAAACTAATTTTTACCAACTGGACCTGTAATAAGGGTGGCTGCACCTGAATTCTTATGCAAGCATTTAAGTCAGCATAAATATCTGCTATTAAACGTGCAATATTTGCTGCAATTTAACCTGCTGCAATTTGTGTGCTAATTCACAGTGTAAGGCTAATAATAAAGATTGATGAAAAGCGGTGAGATTGCTCGCACCGCTTTTCATATTTGTTTTATTTAAGCCATTTGAAGTTTTTGCTTTTTGAAAATAGAAACTTATCCAAAATCACCATAATAATGAGCGAAGCACCCATAAGTGGTAGTAAAATGGCACTTAGCCCAATAATAAACCAAAGGCCAACACCGATTTTGAGACTTTTGGCTTTTCTTGGCGCACCTAATTTGCCTTGTGGCTTACGCTTCCACCATGCATAGAAACCTGTGACCGATAGAATGACACCTAACAAAGCGGCTATAGTCGCCAAAACCAGATTAAATGTGCCAAATAATGTACCCTGATGTAAGCCGATGCCTGCTGACTTAAGTTGGGCAATAAGTGGATTATCGCTAAAGCTTAAGTCTTTTAACACTTTTCCGCTATATTGATCGACATGTAGTGTGGTGCGTTGCATGGGGTTTGGATCGCGACTGGTGATGAAAAAAGCGGCTTTTTCATTTTTGGGAAAAGTGATTCTATAGGGCTTTTTCATATTATTTTGTTCGGCAATTTCAATAACTTTGCTGGCCAAAATAGAAATTTTTGCACCCTCTACAATGACCGACTTACTGCTGTTGGCATTGCGCAAATCGCGATTTGATGACTGACCTGTCGCTTTTTGTATAACACCTAATGTGCCACCCCAGACATCTGTCCATGGGAGACCTGTTATCAGTAGCGGTGTGATAAGAAAAAATGAAGCAAAACCTATTATAGTGTGCCATTCTTTCCACCATGCGCGACCTCTTAGCCCTTTGCGTGGGATGACTGTACCGCGCAAGCCTTGGCCGCCGCGTGGCCACCACATATAAAGACCTGTTATAATAAGCACAATTGCCCAGCTGCCTGCTAGCTCAACAAATTTTGTACCAAATCTACCCATTAATAATTCGCCATGGAATTTACGCATAAGGCGCATTAAAGTACCATCGCGTTCGTGTACGCGGAGAATTTCGGCATTATATGGGTTTACGTAAGCGATCATCCGAACTTTATCTTTGGTGCTGAAATCAAAGATAGTGGATTTTGTGTCACTCGTGGGGGCGACAAAGTTTCTAATGCGAGCCTTTGGGAAAGCTTCGGCTATAGATCTTGCTTGCAGCTCAAAAGACTGGCTATATGGTTTGGTTTCTACTGTAATGGCATCTTTGTAAAGAATATCCTCTATCGGTTTTTGATATAAATAGACAAGACCCGTTAGGGACAATAAAAACATGAAGGGTAATACGTAGAGCGCTGCATAAAAATGCCAACGCCAAACGGCAGCGTATAGGCTTTGATTTTTAGTTGTGCTTGCGCTGGCAGCAGCTTTTGTGGAGCCACCTGAAAGTGCTTGAGACATAATCTCTCCTTTGCGAATGAACGCATTTTAAATTTAAATTAAGTGAAATATAAATTTAAGCAGGAGGGGCGCGACTTGGCGGAAGTTGATTGTAAAATGTTAATGTTGGTAAATGGCCATTGTCTGGGCGTTTTGCGGAATCTATAAGCTTTATATAATAAGCAGTCCCATTGGCTATTGCTAGCGCCGTGCTGGGTAAAATGCAACCATCGCAATGGTTGATATGCGCTGATGTTGGGATGACATCTGACGCAGGGATTTGTGTATAGTCACCATTTGTGTTTTGTTTTAAATATATGAGTTCGTTACCTGAACATATAATGATTACACCCTCTAGAGCTGCATTTAGATATTGACTGCGGATGCTGGCTGAGGCGATGAGCGGTAGAAATGACTGGATGATGAGCGCAATAATGAGCAGATAAGAAAGTTTGGAGAAACTCTTATTCAAAAAATTTAAATTTCTGCTAAAATGCAGCAATTCATTTCCGCCCATTATTATAACTAACTGTTTAGATTTAATCTAAGATAAAAGCAAATAGATTTAGGAGGAATGGCTCAAATTGACGCAGTCAATTGCCACAATCCGTTTTATTTGACTATGAACTCAAAATTATAGTTTATACCTCTGATATTAAAATGATATTTGGTAGCGTTTGTAGTTTTAGAGTTTTGATGTTTTGCATATCTTATTGATATATTTGTGCTATTTATATTTTATGCATTAGTTTTAAATGGTTCTGAAGTGGACTTTTTATTTGACATGGGTAATAAAAGGGATAAACTCCGTTACATTATTTATTTATCGATTTAGTTTTGAAGTTGTTGTTTTATGAAGATTTTTAATAGTGATTCCACCATTTCTGAAAAAGTTACTTTTATATTACTTATATTCTGTTTTTTATTTTATTTTTTAAGACTCTCCCATACCAATTGACTTTTTTAAATTTCAGCATTTTTACGCCTTACTTATCTGTCTTCTATTTCTTTTGGTTAAAGTCAACAAAACGGCGGATTGTTGCATTTGAAATTTATACTATTTGCGCTATCATCCCGACGCTACTTTTTTCATGTGTCTGGTCTTCATTATAATAAAGGGAAATATATGCCCAGTGAAACTCCAATGTATTTCAGAGCTGTCCGTTTGGTTCAATATAAATCACAATAATTAATTAGAGATGAGACATAATTGTGCGCAAATTTATTTTAATGATATTGATATCCGTTATTTCATTGGTGCTATATTTTTTCTTTGTATATTTGCCTAGAAACAGCAATTGGGTTCTTTACGATATTCCATATGGGGGCGGTCGGTTGCTTGATGGAGACAATCTTGATAAATTACTTAGTAAAACTAGAAATGGTTTTTCTCAGCATATGACCTATTTGAAAAGAGGTGGTGAAACATTTGAAATCCCACATAATGTGTGGGATAGCCCCACTTCAAACCATGAAACTTCTTATCCTGAAGAGTATATGGGAAACTTTATAATAAATATATTATGGCCAAGTTGGGAAGGCGCGACAGAAGAAAACTATTTCAGCAATAGAAATAAAAATAAAAATAGCATGAGCTATCTAGGAAAAGAGTCAAAGCGAGTTTCAGTTTCAATTGCAATAGAATTGAACTGTAAGTCCGATGGGTTAAATTGCAAGCCCAATAAACGGATTCTAAGCAATTACAATATTGAATCTGGTGAGTATAGAAGAATAAAGAGCGATCCTGTTGGTAAATTAGTTTTAAAGAATAAAGAACCCACGCTTTCCTGGCCATATGCACCCGAAATTGAATTTATTGGATTTAAACGAAAGCCAGATTTGGAGAGTCTGAATAACAAATCTATTAAAAAGTATGATGCATATGTCTATAAAAATAATTTACCAGATAATTCCATTGAATATATTATCTGTAACATTAAAACCGTCTACACTTCA
>JADGDI010000034.1:9856-26413 GCA_016744975.1 Hyphomicrobiales bacterium
TCAGTAAGTTGTAAAGTCACCTTCTTATGGAAAAGAAAATATATAGTTGAAATAAATTTCAAACTTGCCCTTCTTCCAGAATGGTCAAAAATTAAATTCAGAAGTATAGAATATTTAGAATCAATTATCGTCAAATAAGTGGTAGCATTCGGAATTCTGTGTCAATTCGTATGCTTCAATAGATATTGATAGTCACCGAAACCTATAACATTATTCCCACTCGATTGTGCCTGGGGGTTTTGAGGTGATGTCGTAGGTTACACGGTTGATGCCGTTTACTTCGTTGATGATGCGTGTTGCGGTACGGCCTAGAAACTCGTGTTCGAAGGGGTAATAGTCGGCGGTCATACCATCGGTTGAAGTTACGGCACGTAATGCGCAAACGAAGTCATAAGTACGGCCATCACCCATTACGCCAACGGTTCGCACTGGCAGCAATACAGCGAATGCTTGCCAAATTTTATCATATAGACCAGCATTTCTAATTTCTTCTAGATAAATGCGGTCAGCTTTGCGTAGGATTTCTAGGCGATCACGGGTGATATCGCCTGGCATGCGAATGGCAAGACCTGGCCCTGGGAAGGGATGACGACCGACGAATTGATGGGTTAAGCCTAACTCGCAACCAAGGTCTCTGACTTCATCTTTAAATAATTCACGCAGTGGTTCGACCAGTTCCATATTCATCCGTGCAGGCAATCCACCAACATTATGATGACTTTTAATGGTGACGCTAGGCCCGCCTGTAAAGCTGACACTTTCGATAACATCTGGATATAATGTGCCTTGGGCTAGAAAATCAGCACCACCGACTTTTTTGGCTTCATCATCGAATACATCAATGAATGTTGAGCCAATAATTTTACGTTTCTGTTCTGGGTCGGACACGCCTTCTAGCTTACCAAGAAACAAGTCGCTGGCGTCAACATGCGCCAAGGCAACGTTATAATTATCGCGAAACATGGTGACCACTTCATCGGCCTCACCATGACGCATCATGCCTGTATCTACAAATACGCATTGTAGTTGATCGCCAATGGCTTCGTGCAGCAGCATTGCTACTACCGATGAATCGACGCCACCAGAAAGACCACAAATAACCTTTTTGTCGCCAACTTGAGCGCGGATATTATTAATGGCTTCGGTTTTAAAATGCGCCATTGACCAATCACCGCTACAGCCCGCAATATCAATGACAAAATTACGAATTAATTTTGCGCCACATGGTGTATGCACCACCTCTGGGTGGAATTGCACACCGTAAAAGTTGCGGTTTTCATCGGCCACGGCGGCATAAGGTGCGTTGGGCGATGTGGCGATAATTTCAAAGCCTTCTGGTAATATTGAAACACGATCACCATGGCTCATCCAAACCACTTCAGTTTGGTTTTGGTTAATAACACCATCAAATAAGCGGTTGGATTTTTTGACGGTTAGATCGGCACGGCCGAACTCACGTTCATCGGACTTTTCAACCGCACCACCAAGTTGGGCGCACATGGTTTGCTGGCCATAACAAATGCCTAAAACTGGGATATTCATTTCAAAAACTTGCTGCGGAGCGCGTGCAGAGTCTTCATCAGCGACAGATTGTGGACCACCAGCCAAAATAATGGCTTTGATGTCGGTCATTTCATCCAGTGCTTTTTCGGCGTTATTAAATGGTACGATTTCAGAATATACGCCATTCTCGCGAACACGACGTGCGATTAATTGAGTGACTTGACTGCCAAAGTCGATGATCAGAATTTTTTGCATTTTTTTACCTTAAACGCTTTTTGCATCTGGGTTTTTAGCACCTTGCCAAAAACATTTTTTGCAATGTGGGTCTAGCTTTTGAATTTAGTAGCCCAAAGCAGCAATTGGGTAAAGAGAAATCTAAAGTTTTGTAGACTTGAGGCCAATTATCATTAAATATTAGCTATTTGTTGCTTAGCTGCGGATAATGATTGCTGCTTTTTATATGCCAGTTCTCCCGCATGAATGAAACTAATTTGCTCGACACCCATTGCGCTTAAAAATAATCGCATTAATTGCTCTATTAAATTATCGGGGTTTGACACTGCCATTCCACCATTTGTAACAATGACATAAGCGGTTTTATTTTTTAGTAACCCTTCCACCCCATTGGGTGTAGATTTGAACGTTAACCCCTCGCGCATAACCAGATCTTGCCACATTTTAAGCGATGTTGGAATGTTATAATTATACATTGGTAACGTTATTATGATGGTATCACTGGCCATAATTTCTGCAACCAATTGATTTGAAATTATGGTTAGATTTCGTTGCTTTTGATTGCGTTCTTTTTCGGGCGTGTAAAAAGCCGTCATATGTTCAGGGGTTAGAAGGTGCAGGCCGATATTAACATCGCGATAACAAATTTTGCATTCGAATTTTTGTTTGAGCTGCTCGACAAGCCGATGTCCTAAAGCACGGCTGTCAGAACCCTCTATTCTTGCGCTGGAATCTATGTGCAAAATATTCAATATTTTAGCTCCTAAACTTGTGTTTAAGAGCTAAAACATAGTGATATTTACAAATTATGCTACAAGTTTTTTGATATTTTCATTGGCCGTTTGTAGAGCTTTATCCAAGTCGTTATTTGTGCCCTCGGCAGTAATAAAGGTCAAATCCGTTAACCCAATGAAGCCGAAAAAGGTTTTCAAGCTTGGTGTTAAGCTGTCATAATCTGAGCCAATCGGCACACCGCCTGTCGTAACCGCTATATAGATTTTTTTATTTTCCAGCAGACCTTTAGGCCCTTGTTCAGTATAGACAAATGTTTCACCCACTCTTGCAATGAGATCTTGATATAGCTTGAGACTTGCTGGCACATTGAAATTATACATCGGAACACCAAGTACGATCGTATCATGAGCCCGCAATTCTCCAATCAAACTATCTGACAGTATAATTGCTTGTTTTTGCTCATCTGATCTGTCAGCAGGTGGCGTGTAGAATGAGCCAATTTGTTGCTCAGTCAACACTGGAAGCGCGCTGGTTGATAGGTCACGGTATGTTACTGGCTCGTTGGAGACATTTAGTTTTTTTACAATCGCGGCTGAGAGTTTTCGAGAATTGGAGCTTGTTGTCATTGAACTGGCGTCAATATGTAGAATTTTAGTCATGGTTTTCCTTCCTGTGAAAATTCACAAGTTGTTTGGGTTGAATAATTTGGGTTAGAGTTAAATTACCTGCTGGGTATATCGATGATCAACATTTCAGCATCGGTGAGTGGTTTTATACTAACAGACAACTGCTCAGTAATGGCTGCGGCATCACCTTTTGAAAGACGTTTGCCATCAACTTCAATTTCACCTTCTGATAACAAAAGATATGCTTGATATTTGATTGGGTGAGTAATCTCGGCGCATTTTGCTAAATTACCGCCATAAATTACTGCATCTTGATGGATAAAAAGTGCGCCTTTATCTGCATCTTCTGCGCGGCCAGAAACCAATATTGGCAGGGCATCTGACACAGGTGTTTTAGGAAATGTTGCTTGATCCCACCTTGGCTTAACATTTTTTTTATTTGGAATGATCCAGATTTGATAAAGGTTGGTAATGTCATCAGTTGGATTGTTTTCAGAATGATAAATACCTGAACCAGCACTCATCACTTGCACCTCGCCTGCTTTAGTAATGCCTTTGTTGCCTGCATTATCTTTATGTGCAATTACACCTTTACGAACATAAGTAATGATTTCCATATTCTCATGTGAATGCATATCGAAGCCCATATGTGGCTCAATGAGATCATCATTAACCACACGTAACTGGCCGAAGTTCATATTGTTGCGGTCATAATATTCAGCAAAACTGAAATGAAAGTTTGCATTTAACCAACCGTGATTGGCTTTTCCTAAGTTCTTAAATTTTTTAACATTAATCATTTTATTGATCCTTGTTGTTTCTTTAAATACACTATAATTGCATTATTTATTTTGACAATACACTCAATTAGAATTACATTAAGTCCATAATATTGACAATTGGGTTTTGTATATGGATCGATTTTCTAGGTTAGAAATTTTCCTCAAGGTCGTTGAGGTTGGTAGCTTTACTGGAGCTGGCAAGAAACTTAACATGAGTGGTTCGGGCGTTAGTAAGCAGATACAAAATTTGGAAGATCAGCTTAAGGTAAAATTATTTTATAGAACAACACGTTCTGTATCATTAACCGAAGCGGGTGAGTTATATTATAAAAGCGGTCGTAATGCCTTGTTAAATTTAAAAGAAGCTGAGGAAGAGTTGCGGGATTTGCAAGCCACGCCAACAGGCTCGCTTAAAGTTAATATGCCTTTGTCGTTTGGCATTAGTCATTTATCCAGCGCTATTACTCAATTCGCATTGCGCTATCCCGATATTAAATTGGACTTAAGTTTTACCGAGAGCAAGGTCGATGTGGTAGCAGATGGGTTTGACATTGTGGTGCGGATCGGGTCAGCACCAGATAGTATTTTTAAATCTCGAAAATTGGCACCTTGCCCGATCATTGTTTCGGCAAGCCCCGAATATTTGGCAAAAAATGGAACACCTCATACACCCGAAGATCTGAAATCACACCGCATCATCACTTATACCGGCAAAGACAATCAGAATAGTTGGACCTATCAGAATGCAGATGGAAAAGTATCTAATGTTAACTTTAGATCCATCATGAAGTCAGATAATGGCGACATGAATCGCAATGCCGTTGTTGCGGGCGTCGGCATTTCTATTTTGCCACTATTTGTAGTAATTGATCAATTAAAACGAGGCGAATTGACGTGGATATTGCGCGACTATCACTCTTACCCAATTTGGAATATTTACGCACTCTATCCTGCAGATCGATATTTGACCAAAAAGGCTAGACTGTTCATAGATATGTTAATAGATTTATCAAAAGAACTTTGTTTGAACGAAAAAAGTTGCGCCAACAAGCAATGCCAAATTGACATTAATGCAACAATGGGTTTGAAATAGATGTTTTACGCATTAACGCTTACTTATATCGGCCCTGCACTATACCAGCATTTTATAATAAAAGACGGCATTATAAAACGTATTTGGTATAAAGGTTAGGCTGGTTTACGTTGCATAACCGCAACAAAAAACCCATCCGTTTGATGCTGATTTGGCGTTAATAGCAATGCATGCTCCAATGTTGATGCCGACTTTGGAGTGTCTGTTTTGATTAGTTTCTGCCACTCATCGGCATAATCAAGCAAGGTAAATTCGTTATTATTTGCTAGGAATTTTTCTATCTGACTTTCATTTTCATCGGTAAATAATGAGCAAGTTGCATAGATTAAACGCCCACCTTGTTTTACCAGTTTACTTGCAGATTCAAGGATTTGAGCTTGACGGTTAATTAATTGATTCAGGCTATCTTCATTCAGATTAAACCGCGCATCAGGTGCGCGACGCCAAGTTCCTGTGCCGCTACATGGAGCATCAACAAAGGTAATGTCTATGTTATTTTGCAATTCATAAACCAGTTGATTGGTTTTTTCGCCACCCAATTTATGGGTCTGCACATTGTGATAACTGGCACGGATTAAACGTGGTTTAATCGCTTTAAGTCTCGCTTGATCAATATCCAAAGCATAAATTTGACCTTTATTTTCCATCATTGCAGCCATTGCTAAGGTTTTACCACCACCGCCTGCACAATAGTCTACTATTGCCATTTTGGGTTTCGCTCCAGCAAGTAAACTAGCAACTTGTGCAGCTTCATCTTGTATCTCAACCGCCCCATAGCGATAAGATGGTGACTGGCTTAATTGTGTGGTTTGCTCTAATCGCAACCCAACGTCAGACAATGTTAAAAGTTCAGATTCTATGCCTTGTTTTGACAGAGCCTTCTGCGCATCTGCTACACTGGTTTTAGCAATATTAACCCGAACATCTAATGATGCTGTTTGGTTTAGAGCTTCAAGTTCTGATTCCGTTTTAGCACCGAACATGTTGTTAAACTTATCAAATTGCCATTGGCTCAAGTTTAACATTACCGACAAAGGTGCTAAATTTAAGTCTTTAACATTTGCAAGTGATTTAATTTCATCATCGCTTAGTTGACATGGAGCATATTTTTCGCCGCTAAATAGTTCAGCTATTTTAGTTTCATCTGCTCCCTGCTCCATTAGGTAGCCAAAAACCAAATCACGCGGTGCTTTGCTTTGCACCATATATTCATATTTATGCAAATTACGAAAAATATCATAGATAATTGCACGAATGGCGCGTTTGTCTTTGCTGCCCGCATAGCGGTTGGCTTTGAAATAACCCTCTAAATATTTATCGCATGGTTGCTTGGTTTCAAACAATGTGGACAAAATTTCGATGGCAGCTGCCAAATGTGCTTCAGCTCTCATAATGATAGCCCTTAGAAAGTTATTAAACGCGATTTAAATATGGCTATATGCTGCTTTTTACTTAAGCGCAAGTTAAAAAACTTGACATGTTACCATATAGTCACCTATAAATATTTTATGGATGAGATATTTAAAGCACTAGCAGATGCCAACCGCCGCGAACTATTGGATAGTTTGGCCAATGAGAATGGTCAAACCTTACAACAGCTAGAACTTGCCCTGCCGAATATGACTCGGTTTGGGGTGATGAAGCATTTGAAAATATTGGAGGCTGCTAATTTAATATCACATCAAAAAGTAGGTAAATTTAAACACCATTATCTGAACCCCGTGCCAATCGCCGAGATTTCAAATAGATGGATTGATAAATTTACTAAACATACCGCAACGGGTCTTAACCGACTTAAGACCGACTTAGAAGCCTCTAACCAAAAGAAGGAAAAGCCATGAAACCGCAACATATTTATGTAACCTATATACAAACCGACATTGACAGCCTTTGGGCGGCCTTAACAGAGCCGAATTTAACTGAAAAATATTTTTTCGGTACGCGAATTGTCTCTGATATGAATATTAATGATGAAATTGATTTTAAAATGGAAAATGGTGATAGTGCCATACATGGAAAAATATTAGAGATTACCCCAAAAAGCAAATTTGTTTATAGTTTTAGAGGCAATAAATTAGACGATGGCACACGCGAGGCATATTCGCGCGTTACCTATGAGCTTGAAGCAACGCAAAATGCTTGCAAATTAACGCTAATTCATGATGATTTTGAGGATAAAAATCAAACTTACAATAGTGTTAATGACGGTTGGCCGATTGTTTTAGCAGGGCTTAAAACATTTATCGAGACTGGAGAAATGATTAAAATATAAAGACAACAATAGCCTGATCATTTTATTGATCAGGCTATTAAAGTTTATTTATGTTTCCAGACTGCGGAGCGCTTGTCTAGGAATGCTTGCATGCCTTCTTTGCGGTCATCCGTTGCGAAGGTCGTATAAAATAGGCGTTGCTCGGCAAGCAAACCTTCTTGTAACGTGGTTTCAAACGCACGGTTAACAACCTCTTTAACGCGCATTGTCGCGGCTAGAGATTTACTTGCAACTTCCTGCGCAACCATTAAAGCATCATCAATAAATGTCTCGCTATCAAACACGCGGCTAACAAAGCCCATCTCTTTGGCTTCTGCCGCGGTTATCATGCGGCCTGTTAGGCATAAGTCCATGGTCAATTGCTTGCCAATGGTGCGCGCAAGACGTTGTGAGCCGCCCATGCCGGGGATCGTTCCAAGATTAATTTCTGGTTGCCCAAATTTAGCGCGGTCAGATGCGATAATCATATCACACATAAGCGCCAATTCGCAGCCGCCACCAAGTGCAAAGCCGTTAACCGCAGCAATGGTTGGTTTACGTAAATTGGCAACCACATCATGAGTACCTGTGAAATAGTTTTTGCTATAGACCTCGTTATAGTCAAGCTTAACCATTTCGGAAATATCGGCACCAGCAACAAATGCTTTGCCGCTACCCGTTAGCATAATAACGCCAATGTCATCATTGGCGTCAAACGCACGCGCAGACTCTGCAAGCTCAAGTGCAATATCATTGCCCAACGCATTTAAGGTTTGGGGTTTGTTAAACCTTATCAGGCCAACACGGCCATGGATTTCAGTTTCAATCGTTGAATAATCAGTTGTTGAATTATCGGACATCAAATCACCTTTAGCTTAAAGTTGGAATAGAGAATTCTGCGCCCACGCCGCCTTTCCAGCGGGTGGTAACGGTTTTAACTTTGGTGTAGAAGCGAATGCCTTCCATACCATGTTGATTATGCTCATTGAAGGCTGAATTTTTCCAACCGCCAAAAGTATGAAATGCCATCGGTACAGGAATTGGCACATTAACACCAACCATACCAACTTCTACATTGTCAGAGAATTGACGCGCTGCTGCACCATTTTCGGTAAAGATTGAGCAGCCATTGCCATATTCATGATCTGTCACTAAAGCCATAGCTTGTTCGAGATTATCTACCCGCATAATTTGCAGTGTGGGTCCAAAAATTTCTTCTTTATAAGAAACCATGTTAGCCGTTACATTGTCTATTAAGGTAGGGCCGAGGAAATAACCATCGGCATATTTAGCGTCTTGCATTTTAAAACCACGGCCATCAATAATAATGTCGCCACCTTCTTTTTCAGCCATATCAATATAGCCGATGACTTTTTCTAAATGCTGTTTGGTTACCAATGGGCCATAATCGGCTTTTTCATCTAGTGAATGGTTGATTTTCAATGCAGCAATTTTTGGTTTTAGTGCTGCAATTAATTTATCGGCCGTTCCTTCACCAACACAAACACCTACTGAGATCGCCATGCAGCGCTCGCCCGCAGAGCCGTAAGCCGCCCCAAGTAATGCATTTGCTGTATTTTCAATGTCAGCATCTGGCATGATAACCATATGGTTTTTTGCACCACCCATCGCTTGGCAGCGTTTATTATGCTGATGTGAACGGTCATAAACATATTTGGCAATCGGTGTTGACCCCACAAAACTAACTGCCTGAATGTCTGGATGTTCTGTTAAACGGTCCACTGAAACTTTATCGCCATTGACGATGTTTAGCACACCAGCGGGGAAGCCAGCTTCTATCATATATTCGGCAATACGTTGCGGGGCTGCTGGGTCGCGTTCTGAGGGCTTCCATACCACGCAATTGCCGGCTGCTGTTGAAAGGGCGATCATCCATAATGGCACCATGACGGGGAAGTTAAACGGCGTGATGGCGGCGGTAACACCCAGTGGTTTGCGCATGGAATACATGTCCATCGCGGTCGATACATTATCGGTAAATTCACCTTTTAAAATATGCGGTGCGGCGCAAGCAAATTCAACGCTTTCGATGCCGCGAACAACTTCACCTTCGGCATCTAAAATAGTTTTACCATGTTGTAGTGAGATTAATTCTGCAAGTTCACGCTTGCGTTCATTTAAAATATTCAAAAATTTATTCATGATGCGTGCACGCGCTAAGGGCGATGTATGGCGCCATGTTTCCCACGTATTTTTTGCGTTTTCTACTGCCGCATCAACCTCAGATATACTAGCCAAAGCAACGCTGCCAGAAACGGCGCCTAAGCTTGGGTTGAAAACATCTTGGCGATTACCAGAGGTGCTTTTTACGATTTTACCATCGATGAAATGATCAAAATTTTCCATTTTATTCTTACCTTTTTGTCTAATTTTATTTAATTTTATTTTTGGCTCATAAATTCAAAATAACCCGAGAAATCTTTGCCATCTAAACCCGCTTGGCTCATTGCTTCATATAGTTCTTTGGCCTTTTGACCAATTGCTGTGTTCACCCCGACTGACTCTGCCGCATCAGCTGCCAAGCGCAAATCTTTAAGCATCATCGCAACTGCAAAACCTGGTTCATAATCATTATTAGCAGGTGTGGTTGCTATTGGTCCAGGTACGGGGCAATAAGTTGTGAGTGACCAACATTGGCCAGACGCAGCGCTAGAAATATCAAATAATTTTTGGCGTTCAAGCTCTAAACCATCGGCCATGGCGAAGGCCTCACAAACTGAAATCATTTGAATGCCAAGCATCATATTATTACATATTTTTGCAGCCTGTCCAGACCCAGATTTTCCAGCATGAATGATGTTAGCACCAATAATATCAAGAATGTCTTTACCCTTAGCGAAAGCCTCATCACTACCGCCGCACATAAAAGTAAGCGTGCCAGCAGCTGCGGCTGCAACGCCGCCTGATACGGGGGTGTCCATCATCATACGGCCAGAGTCAGTTGCTATTTTAGCAACTTTACGAGCAGTATCAACGTCAATGGTTGAGCTGTCTAAAAACAATGTGTCTGGTTTAGAGGCAGCAATCAAACCACCCTCGCCGCAATAAACGGCTTCAACATGTTTGCCTGCAGGCAGCATTGTAATCACGATGGTGGCATTCTGCACAGCTTCGATTGCCGAAGTTGCTGTGGTTCCTCCAAGCGATTCAAACGCTGTTCTTGCATCTTCAGAAAGATCAAAACCCATTACATTATGGCCTGCTTTCACAAGATTTGCAGCCATTGGACCGCCCATATTGCCAAGGCCTATAAATCCAATATTTGTCATATCATTCTCCTTACCTAACTATATTTGACCTATGATTAAACAGGCATATCCCAATCCAAAACCAATTCATTGTCAATTTCTGCAAAATAGCATTGTATCATTGGCTTTGATATTTCTTCTAGTTTATCTGGCTGCCATTTTGGGCTTTTGTCTTTATCAACCAACAAAGCTCTTACGCCTTCAAAAAAGTCTGAACCATGCATCATTTGGCTGGACAACCGCATTTCTAGCTGCATACACATGTCAAAATCTAAGTGACTACCACGTTTTATTTGTTCGAAGGTAACCGCCATTGCAATTGGTGACATTCGCGACAAGGTTTTTGCTATTTTTTGTGCAAATTCACTATCGTCTGCGGCAATATTTGCCATTACTTCGCTAAGCTTATTGCCTTCAAATAATCTGTTAATTTTAGCTTCATTATCAGCCAATAAGCTATCATCATTTGGTTGACTGCAATGCTTGGCGAGTAAAGCTTCAACCTCTTCAAAGCCATCTTCGCCATAATCTAGTTTTTTAAGTGCTATTTCCAGTTCGTCTAACTTACTAGAATGAATATAATGTGTCGCAATGCCAAGGTTGAGCATATCGGCGGCGTAAATTCTAAAACCAGTCAGCCCTAAAAACATACCCATATTGCCATCTAGGCGCGGTAAAAAATAAGTACCACCAACATCTGGGTAAAACCCGATGGTTGTTTCAGGCATGGCAAACATGCTGCGTTCTGTTGCGACGCGATAATGACCATGGACTGAAAGACCAACACCACCGCCCATTACAATTCCATCTAGAAAGGAAATGTAGGGTTTGGGAAAGTTTTTTATCCGCCAATTGGTGCGGTACTCCGCCCTAAAAAATTCTAATGCTTTTAAAGGTTCGGCCTTGCCAACCCTAACCACATCAACAATGTCGCCGCCCGCACAAAAAGCTTTATCGCCTGCACCTGTTATTAATACAGCCTTAACATTTTTATCCTTACGCCAGTCGGCCAATTTACTGCCCAAAGGAATGCACATTTCTTCGCTCAATGCATTGAGTTTTTTGGGCGAATTTAGGGTGATTTTGGCCAGTTGGCCAGTTTCTAATAGTATGGATTTTTCTGTCATATATAAAGCACCTTAAAGGAATAGGCTGTTTTGGTTAGATTTCTGAATGGCTTTACGAGAGATGATCAATCGCATGATTTCATTAGTGCCTTCTAATATACGATGCACCCTTAAATCTCTTAATATTCGCTCAACACCATATTCGTGGATATAGCCATAACCACCATGTAATTGCAATGCATCATCAACAATATTAAAACAAGTATCGGTTGCAAAACGTTTGGCCATCGCGCAATTTTCGGTTTTATCGGGCGATTGAATATCAATGCTATCTGCAGCATTATATACCATTAATCGCGCCGCTTTTAAGTTGGTTAACATATCCGCTAACTTAAATTGTAGCGCTTGAAACTCATTAAGGTTTTTACCAAATTGTTGGCGCTCTTGCATGTAATTTGCGGCTTTTTCAGTTGCCATTTGTGCGCCGCCAAGCGAGCAAGCTGCAATGTTAACACGCCCACCATCAAGCCCTGCCATGGCAATTTTAAAGCCCTCGCCTTCTTTACCAATTAAATTACTTACTGGCACGCGAACATTATCAAACGTCATTTCGGCAGTTGGCTGGCTATTCCAACCCATTTTCTTCTCTTTTGCGCCAAAGACAAGCCCCTTTGTATCTTTTTCGACCAATATGGCCGACATGGCTTTTGCGCCATCATTAATATTGCCGGTTTTTAACATCACTAGATAT
Organism: Hyphomicrobiales bacterium; assembly: GCA_016744975.1. Lineage (GTDB taxonomy): Bacteria > Pseudomonadota > Alphaproteobacteria > Rhizobiales > OSC116 > OCS116. The sequence continues at coordinate 22,168 of JADGDI010000034.1, forward strand.
AGATCGGACTCCCCAGCACCAGAAATAAAAACTTTTGAGCCGTTGATGATATAGTCATCGCCATCGCGCACTGCAGTGGTTTTACCAGAAGCAGCATCGCTGCCTGCACTTGGTTCTGTTAAACAATAAGATGCAATTAGCTGCATGGTTGCTAGTTTTGGAACGAGCCTTTGGCGCAATTCTTCGCTGGCAAAACTATCTATCATCCAAGTTGACATATTGTGAATGGATAAAAATGCTGTGGTTGAAGGGCAGCCTGTTGCCAGTTGCTCAAGCACAATAGCGCTATCCAAACGGCTGAGGCCAGTACCGCCATATTGATCTGAACAATATAAAGCACCAAAACCTAGCTCCGCAGCCTTTTTCAAGACATCTCGTGGAAAATGGCAATTTTCATCCCACTCATTGGCATTTGGTGCAAAATAATCATCCGCAAAACTTTTTGCCAATTGTTTAAATGCTTGTTGATCTTCGGTAAATTTAAACTGCATATTTTTCTCAATACTCTAATAAGTCAGCAATACTGACGTTTATGAATGTAATAAATAATTAGGGTTACTTCTTGGCATTTTTATGAATAATCTCGTTTATCTTCAATGATTAGACCATCATTAGGTAAATTACCCACCTCAAATGCGATAACATTGACTGATATTTTACAAATGTTTTTTGCTGACTCTGCGATCAAACTATGATCCATTTCTTGCAATAATTCAAGTTGTAATACCGCATTATCTTGACCACTATTCTGCTCCACAACCAAGCGTGCTTTAACAACTTCCTCGTGTTTAGAAACAATTTTTGCAACTTGCTCTGGATGGACAAACATACCCTTAACTTTGCAAGTTTGATCGGCGCGGCCAAGCCAGCCTTTCAGGCGTTTATTGCTACGCCTAGAGGGCTGCTTTTCAGTCAATATTGCCGACAGATCACCTGTTGCAAACCGAATAAGAGGATAAGTTTTATTGGTTAATAATGTTACTACCACCTCACCAACTTGACCATCTGCAACGCGATTACCTGTGCCAGGGGTTACAATTTCAACGATGACATCCTCATCAATCACCAAGCCTGAATGTTCGTCTTGATAGGCAATTAGGCCGAGGTCTGCGGTTGCATAACATTCTTTAGCGTTGATATTATGATCTGCATAAAAATGTTTTAATTCGGGAAAAAAAGGACCACCTGTAACCATTGCTTTGGTTATAGTTGACACATCAATGCCATCTTGTTTGGCTTTTTCGATGATGAGTTTTAGAAAATCTGGCGTGCCGACATAAGCCGTTAAAGAAAAATGGCCTATTGCTTGAATTTGATCATCACGCTGACCAATGCCACCTGGATAAACTGGGCAACCAATTTTTGACGCACCACTTTCAAACATTAATCCTGCTGGCGTATGATGATATGAAAAACAGTTTAGCACGCGGTCTTGTTCGTTTATACCCATTGCAGCCATTGCGCGGGCTAACCTGTGTTCATTTGCTGCCTGTCCCATCGGCTCGGCAATTGGCCCAGGGGATAAAAACAAGTTTTTGAGATTGTTAACTGCTTTCGCATTCATTCCAGCAAAAGGATCGGACTTATTTTGAGCCTCAATCAATGCCGATTTCCGGATAAGTGGCAGTTTTTCGAGTGCGTCTAAATTGGTAATTGCATCAACATGCTTAAGGCTTTTGGCAAAATATTTAGTATTTTTACGGGCATAAGCGATCTGCTCATTTAATGCGATTAATTGTTCAGTATCACGAACCCCTATTTCTCTGGTTTCAAGTTTATCATAATTTGTCATGATCGCACCTATAACCAGCGCTTGCGGCGTTTAAAGCTCTTTATGTCTTTAAAGCTTCGGCGCTCTTCACCGCCACCACCTAAGTAGAATTCTTTAACATCTTCGTTATCTTTTAGTTCATCAGCTGTGCCATCAAGTACAATTTTACCATTTTCCATAATATAACCAAAGTCAGCCGCATTGAGTGCCATATTGGCATTTTGCTCAACCAATAAAATTGAGATGCCCAACTCTTCGTTCATACGTTTGATGATTGCAAATACTTCCTTTACCAATAATGGCGATAGACCCATAGACGGCTCATCCATAAGTACCAAGCTAGGGTTGGCCATTAATGCGCGGCCAATGGCCAACATTTGCTGTTCGCCGCCAGATAGATAACCAGCAGCGCCGCCCGTTTGCATCCGCTCTTTAAGGCGCGGGAAAAAATGAAATACTTTTTCAATTTCATCTGCCATGTTAAAATTTGTTCGAGTAAAAGCGCCTAAACGCAGATTTTCCATTACAGTCATGTCCTGTACAATGCCGCGCCCTTCCATCACTTGAAAAACACCTTTTCTAACGACTTTATCGGGGTTAATACCTGCGATATTCTCGCCCTTATAATTAATTGTACCGCGTGATACTTCACCATCTTCGGTATTCAGTAGGCCTGAAATTGCTTTTAAAGTTGTGGACTTACCAGCGCCATTTGCGCCTAATAAAGCGGTGATTTTGCCGCGTTCAACATTTAAGCTTAGACCACGTAACACCAATATAACTTCGCTATAAACCACTTCAATGTTATTAACCGATAAAATATAATCAGCTGTGGCATTTTTATTATTTTGTTTTAACGCTGCATCACTCATTATATTTTACCTTATTTTTTTGATTAAGTGCCTTTAATTATGCAAGGCAGTTGAGTGCGAAACAGGTTCGCACTCTTTTATTTTAATAACCAATCCAGTCATCACGACGTGGTAGAGACACAGTAGTCAACGCTTTAATAACTGCTTTACCGTCAATGGCAGAACCACTATTAATGGTTACAACTGTTGTACCGCGATGGTCAATTTCAGTCCAAGTTGAAGGCATGCATACGCCTTCTAAGCCTTCTGGAACACGGTCTTTACCTGTTTCCATAGCTTTTTTCATGTTTGGACCAGTGATCCCGCCCATTGTTTTGGCTGATTTCATAGCTTCGATCATATAATATGCGCTACAAATGCCGCGAATATAATGATGGGTTGGTTTCTCTTCCTTAGCTGCGCCTGAAAGTTCAGCAATTGCATTAACCAATTTCATACCCGGTACATCTGCACCCCAAAAAGGTGATGCTGATGGGAAAATATAGTCGACCGCACCAGAAGCAACGATGGTTTTATAATCACCACCCCAAATATTGGCCATATATTTAACGTCAGTACCCACAGTTTTACATGATTTAAGCAATGAAACCACAGAGCCGCCCAAATTACCGATAAAGGCATAATTTGCGCCAGATTCTTTGATGGTTAGACATTGGGCTTTAAAATCACCTGGGCCCATTGGTACAACAATTGGATCCAATACATTAAAGCCTAACTCACCAGCATATTCCATGCAGGCCTTCTTAGGCGCATTTGGATATGGATGGTTTGCACCTGTATAAACAAATACCGGCTTGTCATTGCCGCCAGATTTAGCATCTTCTGCTGCCCATTGAACCATTGCTCGGCAACCATCTGAATAAGAAGGGCCATAAAAGAAGTTATAAGGTGCAGCTTTTTTAGTGTTTGGGTTCTTTTTGGTAGGGTCGGTTAAATGACCTGAATATGACGCTGACCAAACTGGAATTTTGTCTTTTGCAACAAATGAGATAAGCGCTTCAGTATCGCCAGTACCCCAACCTTGCAACGCAACCATGCCTTTTGATTTCCACTTTTTATAGGCGGCTATCGCTTGTGGTACTTTATAAGCATAGTCGATCTGATCAAGTTCAATCATTGTGCCATCAATGCCGCCATTGGCATTTACATATTCAATCGCATCTTTAATACCAGGCCCGTAGGTTTTCCCAACAAATGCGGTAGGACCAGTATAGTCGACCAAATGACCAACCAACACGCTGTCGGCATAAGCAGTGCTTGCACTTAGCATGGTTCCCAATGCCAATACTGTTTTTATTGTTTTAAGCATATTTTTCTCCCTTTAGTTTACGCTTATATTTAATTTTATTTCCCTTATTAATATCCCTATTTTAATAAGAAAATGGATAAAGCTTCCAATAAGCTTTAATAAGTTTCCATCGATGTGCAAGACCTTCTGGCTCAAAGATTAGAAATAATATGATGGCTGCACCAACGCTCATTTCTTTAACATAAGCTTTGCCATCGGCAATTGATTCTGGCAGTGCTACTGTCGCCAAAACCTCGGTCGCCTCTGGTAATAAAGTGATGAAGATAGCGCCCAAAACTGAACCCATTATTGAAC
>JADGDI010000035.1:0-5958 GCA_016744975.1 Hyphomicrobiales bacterium
GTACTACCTTTTTTAAGTATTAAATCAGCCCGCGGACGGGTTGGGAAAATATTTTCACGTAAATTTCTGCGGTTAATGTTTTTCCAAATATTTTTAGCAACTTCCACCGCTTTTTGATCATTTAATGATGCGTATTTATGAAAGAAAGAATTGGGGTCAGCAAAGGCAGTTTTGCGAAACCCTAAAAATCGTTCAACATACCAATTACCGATCATTAGCTCATCGGCATCAATATAAATAGAAAAATCAAAGAAATCTGATACATAGGGTATGGCTTGGCCATCTTTTGGCAATATGCCCGATTGTAAAACATTTAACCCTTCAACAATCAATATGTCTGGCTGGTCAAAAAAGCTAAACTTATCAGGTTCGATATCATAAGTTAAATGTGAATATATTGGTGCTTTAACATTGGGTTTTCCTGCTTTAATATCCGATAAAAATTGCAGCAATGCTTGGCGATTATAGCTTTCAGGAAAGCCTTTTTTATCCATTAAATTATGCGAATCCAACCAAGCTTTGGGATATAAAAACCCGTCGGTATTTAGCATATCCACTTTAATATGGTTTTCCCAATTGGCTAATAATTCACGTAAAATACGTGCGGTGGTGCTTTTACCAACGGCCACACTGCCTGCAACACCAATGATGAATGGCACACGCTTTTTACCAGAGTTTAAAAATTTTGAAGTGGCTTTATACAGCTCTTGCCGCGCGCCGACATATAAGTTTAACAAGCGCGATATAGGCAAATAAATCTGTTCCACCTCCTCAAGGTTAACCTTTTCATTAATGCCGCGCAGCCGTTTTATGTCGCTTTCACTTAAAGTCATTGGTGTATCAGCGCGTAACTTAGCCCAAGCCTGACTGTTAAATTCGTGAAATGGTAATAATTGGTCATGTTGCATTATTTTTTTGTCAATTCTAGGGTTGTTGTTTGCGAGAGGCTTTTTCAGTCAACCCAGAAGTATTTTGCCGTTTGGCTAGTTTTTGAAATACTTCATCTGGTGAAATATCACAAGATTTCAACAATACTAACCAATGATAAATTAAGTCGGCACTTTCACTAATCATCTCATCACGATTATTGCTGACCGCCGCAATTACCGTTTCAACCGCTTCTTCACCAAGCTTTTGAGCGCATTTTTCAGTGCCTTTAGCCAGTAGACTGGCGGTATAAGATTGGTCAATTGGGTCACTGGCTCTGTCTATAATGGTTTTATTGAGTTGATCTAGAATATGCATGTCTGATCCTTTAATGATTTGCATAGCCATCTAAACGCATGGCAATGCCTTTAGAATGCATATGTTTTTTGGCTTGCTCAACGCTATAATCACCAAAATGAAAAATAGATGCCGCTAACACTGCGCTGGCGTGACCGTCGATAATGCCTTCTACCAAATGGTCTAAATTGCCAACCCCACCAGAGGCGATCACTGGAATGTTAACCGCATCAGCAATGGCGCGGGTTAGCGCAATATTAAACCCAGATTTCGTGCCATCACGATCCATCGAGGTTAATAATATTTCACCAGCGCCAAAATCTGCAACCTTAATGGCAAATTCAACGGCATCAATGCCCGTTTTAGTGCGTCCGCCATGAGTGAATATTTCCCACCGCAATGGCTCACCATCTTGGCTAACCCGTTTGGCATCAATCGCCACCACAATGCATTGATTGCCAAACTTTTCAGCGCATTCTGCAACCAATTCGGGGCGTTTTACTGCTGAAGTGTTTATACCAACCTTATCAGCACCTGCAAGTAACAAGGCCCGAACATCTTCCACTGCGCGCACCCCGCCGCCCACCGTTAAGGGCATAAAACATTGCTCTGCAGTTTGTGATACCATGTTTAATAAAGTACCCCTGCCCTCAACCGATGCCGTAATGTCTAAAAAGCATAATTCATCAGCCCCAGCTGCGTCATAAACTTTTGCGCATTCAACAGGGTTTCCCGCATCTTTAAGACCTACAAAATTCACCCCTTTAACCACGCGGCCATCGCGCACATCAAGGCATGGAATCACCCTAGCTTTAAGCTTATTATTGCCTTGGTTTTCAATTAAAAAGTTGCTCATAGGATTGAATTACCTAATTCATTTCGGTTTTGTGATATTTGATTCGCCTTCGTAATGAGCTTAATCGCAGCTTGCGGATCTATGCGCTTATCATAAAGCGCACGACCTGAAATTGCGCCAGAAATATGCTGGTTATCAGCTTCAAGTAAGGTTTTAACATCATCGATTGATGCCAACCCGCCAGAAGCGATCACTGGAATATTGGTTTTATGTGCCAAGGCTGCTGTTTGCTCAATATTTACGCCAGTTAAAATGCCATCTCGGGCAATATCAGTATAAATGATGGCAGCAACGCCGGCATTTTCAAATCGTGCAGCCATATCAAACATATGCAATTCAGATTGTTCAGCCCAACCTTCAGTGGCAATATAACCATTTCGGGCATCCAAACCAACCACAATTTGATTGGGGAATTTTTTACAGGCTTCTATCACTAATTCTGGATCTTTAACCGCGACCGTGCCTAAAATAACCCGACTTATACCCAAATCTAACCAACGTTCAATGGTCGCTAAATCACGAATGCCACCGCCCAATTGCACAGGCATGCTAACCGTTTTTAAAATTTTCTCAACTGCTGATGCATTAACAGGCTCACCTGCAAATGCACCATTTAAATCGACCAAATGCAAATAGTCAAAACCCATATCAGCAAATTGCTTGGCTTGGTTTGCTGGGCTGTCATTAAACACCGTGGCTTTTGACATTTCGCCTTTTATCAAACGCACACATTTGCCATCTTTTAGGTCAATTGCAGGATATAGGGTGAAGTTGCGCATATTAAGGTTTCCAATTTAAGAAGTTTGCAATTAAGTCTAAACCCAGCTTTTGGCTTTTTTCTGGATGAAACTGAGTGCCGATCAGGTTATCTTTGGCAACCATTGCGGTAATTTTCTGGCCATAGTCTGTGGTTAATATGGATTCGGTGGAATTTTTCACCTCAAATTGATAGCTATGCACAAAATAGGCATGCAGCCCTGCATCGCCAATGGTAATGCCTTCAAGGGTGGGGTGGCTGTTATTTTGATTGGTAAAATCTAACTTATTCCAGCCCATATGCGGAATTTTAAGCGCTTTATCATCGGGTTTAATTGCCCGCACCTCGCCCTCAATCCAGTTTAAGCCTTGTGATCCATCATGTTCAATGCCAATTGTTGCTAATAATTGCATGCCAACACAAATGCCAAAAAACGGTCTTTTATCTAGCATGACCACCTGCTCAAGCGCATCAAAAACCCCATCTTTGGCCTTTAAGCCATCATAACAATCTTTAAAAGCGCCAACCCCTGGCAACACAATATGGTCAGCGGTAAGAATGTCATTTGCGTGATCTGAAATAATGACGCTAGTGTCAATTACACTATCTTTTGCAGCACGTTCAAATGCTCGATATACCGAGCGCAAATTGCCAGAGCCGTAATCTATGATGACTGTTTTCATATTGTTGCCATGTTGCGAATTAAAAGTTTAGGGGGGGGGTTAAAATTAATCGTCGGAAAACATGCCAACAACGCTATCGGATTTGCGTTTTCCGCCAACACCCCAATGCGATTTTTTTAGGTCACTTTGCGGCTCAACTTGCATAGGGTTAATCACCGTGGTTGAACTGGTGGCGCCAACCGTCATTGGTATCATTGCTTCAGCGCTGCTAGGCTCTACAGGCGCGGGCTTAGAATGTTGAGCAAAAAAGTTAACCTCTGCCTCGCGAATATTCGCCCCAAGGCTTACCCCAATATGGCGATAATTATGGCGCAGCAAAGTCCATTTGCGTAAAAAATTGGCCTCATAAGCAAAGATTAAACTAATGCCAATATTCAGCCAAAAAACAATACCAGGTGCAATTAATCCCGCTTCGCCAATGGCAAAAAACACCAATGTCAATGCAATATAAAAAGCAAAAATCAACCACATGCCACGAAACAGCATCCAAAGGGGCGTAAAAAACAAAGCTGGCCAGCAAAACCCATCTTTTATTAAAACAATATTGCCATTTGAAAAGTCGCCATTATGGCTGCGAGCGGGGTTTTGTAATGCTTCAAAAAATGCCATATCTTATCCAAAAGTTTAATTCTGAGCTTAGCCTAACGCACCTTTGGTGGTCGGTAAGCAGTCTTTTTGTCTTGGGTCAATTTCTAAAGCTTCACGCAATGCCCGCGCCAATGCTTTAAAACAAATTTCAATGATATGGTGGTTATTTTCACCATATAAATTTTCAACGTGCAAAGTAATACCACTATTCATTGCAAAGGCTTGAAACCATTCGCGGAACAATTCCGTATCAAAATCACCAATTTTAGGCTGGCTAAAACTTACATTCCAAATTAAATATGGCCGTCCTGATACGTCCAGACTAACGCGGCTTAACGCTTCATCCATTGGCAATGTTTGGCTAGCGTAACGGCGAATGCCTTTTAAATCACCCATGGCTTTACGCAAAGTTTGACCAATTACAATGGCCACATCTTCGGTGATATGATGCATATCAATATGCAAGTCGCCAGTGGCTTTTACATCAAGGTCAATTAGGCTATGTTTGGAGAGTTGCTCAAGCATATGGTCCAAAAACCCCACCCCAGTTGCAATATTATATTGGCCAGTACCGTCAATATTTAGCGATACATTAACGCTGGTTTCGTTGGTCTGGCGGGATATTGTAGCTTGGCGCATATCTGTCTCCATTTATATCCACTATCTTTTATCAGTAGGTTTAAAAAAAGGCTAGATTTATTTTTAAATAAAACCGCAGCATGCTTGGCCGATCACGAAAAATTGTTGAATAAATTTATATTATATTAGCAATTGCTAAATAAATAATCTTAAATAACCTAATGTATCATTTTAAAGGAAAAGCAAATGAAGCTAATAAAGATTATAATCGCAAGCATATATACTATGTTGGCTATTTCAACGGTTAACGCCAGTGAATTACAAAATCATATTCGTAATTTTAAACCACTTACAAACAATATTTCAACCAGTGGCAGCATTGGAGCGCGCGGTTATGCTGCACTTAAGGCGGCTAGTTTTGATATGATTATAGATTTACGCACCCCACCAGAAGGCACAAAGGCCGAGCAAAAACAAGTCAATGCCAACCGCATGGCATATTCCAATATTCCACTAGATGGCCGCAATATTTCCAAAGGCCAAGTGGCTCAATTAAATGATATATTAAATGCCAATAAAGGCAAAAAAATACTAATCCATTGTGTGAGTGCTAACCGCGTTGGTGCATTATGGACGGCATTACAACTGAGCAAAAATGTCCCTAAAGCCACCGCATTTAAACAAGGTCGAGCCATTGGAATGGGGGCTTATTTAGAAAATTGGTTACAACAGAATGGCGATCAGTTTTAATCATTAATTGCTAATCGTTGGCTTTGTATTTATAAATTTGATATTGAAATTTTAACCAGAGTATTTATATCTCTAAAGTAAATAAAATATGGATATAAAATATGATTGACCATAGTGATAAAAGTAAAATTTACGGCACAACCATTTTGACCGTGCGAAAAGCAGGCAAAGTTGTGGTAATCGGCGATGGCCAAGTTAGCCTTGGCGATACGATATTAAAAGGCAATGCCCGAAAGGTTCGCCCGCTACAAGGTGGCGAGGTCATTGGCGGGTTTGCTGGCTCTACCGCCGATGCGATGACTTTGTTTGAACGGCTTGAAGGCAAGTTAGAGCAATATCCAGGTCAGCTAACTCGGGCTTGTGTTGAACTGGCCAAAGACTGGCGCACCGACCGCTATCTGCGCAAATTAGAAGCGATGATGATTGTCGCCGATAAAAATGTTTCACTGGTAATCACTGGTACTGGCGATGTTTTAGAGCCTGAAAATGGTGTGATTGCCATTGGCAGTGGTGGCAATTAT
>JADGDI010000035.1:5968-25235 GCA_016744975.1 Hyphomicrobiales bacterium
GCGATAAATCTGCTGAAGAAATTTGTAATCTATCGATGCAAATTGCCGCTGATATTTGCGTCTATACCAATAATAATTTTACCATAGAGATTTTAGACAGCGTTGATTAATCTATCGCACTGCACCGAAAGCAAAATATGAAAAATATCGATTATAAACCCGCTACTGACTTTACCCCAAGGGAAATTGTATCAGAACTTGACCGTTATATTATTGGTCAAAATGATGCCAAACGTGCGGTTGCCATTGCACTGCGTAACCGCTGGCGCCGCCACCAATTAGATGATGATCTGCGCGAAGAAGTAATGCCAAAAAACATCCTAATGATTGGCCCAACTGGGGTTGGTAAAACCGAAATTTCACGCCGTCTGGCCAAGCTTGCCAATGCGCCTTTCATTAAAATAGAAGCAACAAAATTTACCGAAGTTGGCTATGTTGGCCGCGATGTTGAGCAAATTATCCGTGACCTTATCGAGTCTGGTATTGCGATGATTAGAGCCGACAAACGCAAATATGTGCAAACCAAAGCCCATGAGCTTGCAGAAGAGCGTGTATTAGAGGCCTTGGTTGGCAAAGATGCCTCAGCCACCACACGCGAGAGTTTTCGTAAAAAATTACGCGCTGGTTTGATGGATGATAATGAGATTGACATTAAAGTGGCCGATACTGGTAATGCAAGCATGCCAAGTATTGATATTCCTGGCATGCCAGGTGCGCAAATGGGCATGGTCAATTTAGGCGATATGCTAGGCAAAGCATTTGGTGAGAAAACTAAAAACCGCAAATTAAGTGTCAAAGAAAGCTATGAAATTTTAATCGCCGAGGAAAGTGATAAATTACTCGATGACGATGAGATTATCCAAGAAGCCATTACCAAAGTCGAAAATGATGGTATTGTATTTCTGGATGAAATTGACAAAATCTGCGTGCGAAGCGACCAAAAAGGTGGCGATGTAAGCCGCGAGGGTGTACAGCGCGATTTATTGCCACTTATCGAAGGCACTAGCGTTTCTACCAAATATGGCGCGGTTAAAACCGACCATATTTTATTCATCGCCTCTGGTGCGTTTCATATTGCCAAACCCTCTGATCTGTTGCCTGAGCTACAAGGGCGCTTACCCATAAGGGTTGAGCTTCAAGCCTTAACTAAAGATGATTTTATTCGCATTTTAACCGAGCCTGAAGCCAGTTTAATTAAGCAATATAAAGCTCTGATGAAAACAGAAGATGTGACATTGGAATTTACCAAAGATGGCATTAATGCCTTAGCGGATATCGCAGTGACGGTGAATGAACATGTCGAAAATATTGGTGCTAGACGGCTACAAACTGTAATGGAACGGGTGTTAGATGAAATTAGTTTTAGTGCCACCGATAAAGGCGGAGAAAGCTTAACCATTGATGCCAAATATGTTGATGATCATATTGGCGACTTGGCACGCAATACCGACCTTTCAAAATTCATTTTATAGCAATATATTATAAAACAGCCTCAGCAATCTGCTGAGGCTATTAATCGCTAAATCATTGAAGTTTAAACCTAAGTCACATATAGGCATCTTGATTTTGGTCTTGCTTGGTTAAAAGTGGGTCAGGTCCATATTGGTTATCACCTTCAGTGCCGAGCTGCGCAAAGAAAAAGAGTAATATTAACCCTACCACAGGAATAAACACCAATAATAGCCAGTATTCACTGCGATTGCTATCATGCATCCGTCGGCTACCCACGGCAATAGTTGGTAAAAATAACACAATGCTCACCAAGCTTTCTAACGACCATATAGAATGATAAAAACCACCATCTATAAAGCCCGCCATTGCCGATAAAATAATTCCAAATAAGAAAAAATACCAAAATTCAGAGCGTGAAGCACGACCAGAAAAACTAATATATTGATTGAAACAAGATTTTATTGCTTGCTGCATGTCCATGATGATACCCCTTTTTTTCTAAGCAATCTAATTGATTGTTACTTAAATATGAGCTTTGTCTCTCAATTTTCAAGGCTTTTTGAATAAATCAGTATCATAAAGTTGAAATACGCTTTTGCGATTTTTTCGTGGGTCTGGACCATGTTGATTTGTCCCCTTCGTGCCTTTTTGAATGCAAAGATAAAATAAAATCAGCCAGCCAACCACTGGAATAAAACTCCACAAAACCCAATAACCCTTACGATTACAATCTTGAAGACGCCTAACGCCAACAGCAAGGGCAGGTAAAAACATAATGATGGTCACTAAGGTCATCATGATTTCAATGCCAATCATGTTCGAATATAACCAACCAAAATAAGCAAAAAACAACCCAACTAAGTTTAAACCAAAGTAATCGGCACGGGTTGATCTGCCATTTAAACGAATCGCATAAATGTAAAATCTCTTAACAGTTTGCCAAATTTGTTGTTTGCTCATGTTACATCATCCAAAATTTTCTGGATATTGTCAATGTCAGCAACACTCAGTTGACTAATTTGTTCAGCAAAACAATTGGCTAAAATATTTGCCTCTGGGCTTAAACCAATTGTGTTGATTTGGGTTTTGGTACGCGAAAGGCCAGCAAGCTTTATTAAGGCTTCGGCTTCATCCCATATAATGTTAAAATAATGAATGATGCGCTGGAGCATTTGCCATGAAGGCACACCACGCTTGCCATGTTCAAGCGCGCTTAAATAAGCCGCAGACACGCGCAAATCTTGCGCCATTTTCTTTTGGCTAATGCCGCGTTGCTTGCGTAATTCTCGTAATTTCAATCCGAATGGTGTCATTCAATGGTCGCTCTCACAATGGTTACTCTTAAGGATAAATTTATATACTTTCACTTATATGTTTTTATACTTAGCCGTTAATTTCTGCGTCTGTTTTTGTTGCGAATGCGCACATAAACTGCGCCGCCACCGCCATGTTTAGGGTGGGCAGGTTGCCAGCCAACAATGTAGGGGCGCAATTCTTGATCATTTAACCAGTTTGCAATCGATGCTTTTAAAACTGAATTTTGTTCTGGCATCTGAAAAAAATCGGATGAATGTAGATTTTGGCGCGAAACTGGGCCATCGCCTTTTCCAGTTACCACAATCACCGTTTTTAAACCCTGTTGCCATGCCGATTTAACAAAGCTTAATAAGGCAGGATAGGCATTGTTACGGTTATAACCATGCAAATCTAACCGCGCTTCAATCTCGGTTTTGCCGCGTTGTAGTTTTTGCCGGATATTGCGCTCTAATGGCTCATTTTGAGGTTTTTGGTTAAAGCTTTGGGTGAATTGTGAACGGCTCGTATAGCGCCCATAAGCACGATTTTCTGAAATGGTTCGGTTGCTTTGGTTTGTGGTTTTTTTTTGAAACGGCTTAGCGTTATCGTCAAAACGGGCAATCAATTTCTTTAAATAGCCATCATATCGATTGCTATTGTCCAAGTTTTTGAGCGGTGTTTGGTCGGGTTTTTTAATGGGTTTGGGGTTAATTAATTCAGGTGATTTTGTAACAATTAAATTTTGTTGCAAAACCGAGTCCAAAGCTGAATTTGGCATTTTTTCATGCCGAACCACCACGCCTTTGGTTATCTTATTCCAAAGGCTGTGTTCATCATGTGTTAAGTGACGTTTTTTTGTGGGTCGTTTCGCCATAACAAGCTCATATCACCTAAGCGCCCTTAGCTGTAGCGCTTAATTGCCACGATGTTTTTTGACTCTTCATGTCTTTTTCAAAGGTCCAAACATCATTGCTATTATAGATATGTTTTTCATCACCATCAATGATATGGTCGGTTTTATCATAGGTGGTTGAAATAAGTTTTGCGACAAAATGCACGCTAAGGCGCACAATGTTACCATCCAAAGCTGCATCTTTCATTTGCACTCGCTCATAGCCAACAAAGCGGCTTACCACGCGGTGTCCAGCGGCTTCACGGGCATCTAACACGCCGTTAAAGCTGTCATAAACTGGTTTGGTTAATAGTCTATCTAAAATTTCTCGATCATTTTCAGCAAAGCCCAAATTGATCATTTCATAAGCCACTTCGGCACCGTTCATAAATTCACGATAATCAAATTCAGGGAATGCCATGATGATTTTTTTGAGCCCATCTTTGGCTATGTTATCGGCATTGGCAAAATTATCAGTGTCCATCGCATTGGCTAATATTTCAATCGGATCCGCCTGATCCTGATTGGCAGCTTTTGGCGGGGTTTTTGCGGTTGGTAGTGGGATAACATTGCTGCCATTGCGGTCACTATTCGAAGCTTGATCTGGTGAGCTTTTACCCATGGTTTTCTTACCGATTGGATTTTTACCAGTTGGGTTAAACGGGTTATTTTGGCCATTTTGGTCATCATCGCCATTTTTACCCAATGTCGTGTAGAGTTTATAAACTAAAAACACCGCCAATATCGGCACCAATATATTAAGTAAACCGCCCATTTTAATTTCCTTCGATCAGATTTTATGACAAGGGTTTTACGATAAGAATGCATATTTCGTAAAAATCAGTCTTGTTATTTTTGAATTGAACTACATATAATCATAAAATAGTGGTTTATCAAATTTTCTGCTATATTTAATGCATATTAATTTTATATGACGGTAATTTTAACAAAGTTTCGAGGAAAACCTATCATGGGCATGCTGTTATTATTTATATTCATCGCTGTTCCAGTGATTGAAATTGGTTTATTCATTCAAGTTGGTGGTCTATTGGGGCTATTTCCAACCCTGTTCATTGTTATCATTACCGCCATTATTGGAACTTATTTGCTACGCCAACAAGGTTTGGGTGTGTTGATGAAATTACAAACTGAGTTTCAAAGCGGACAATTGCCTATCAAAAGCCTAATTCATGGCGCATTTATTGTGGTCGCGGGTTTGTTGTTGTTAACGCCTGGTTTTTTTACCGATTTTATCGGGTTTAGCCTATTCATTCCTCAAGTTAGGTTGGCTTTCGCTCATGTTATCGCACGCCAGTTTAAAAATGCTCAAGCAGCTGGTAATGCCAGCAGCTTCCAATTTTACAGCAGTTTTGATCAAAAAGGCCAACATGACACTGGTTTTAAAGCGGCAAATGACCAAAACCCCAATGGGCAAGAAATTGAAGGTGAATTTGAGCGGGTTGAGGAAATTGAAGATACTGGAGACAAAGCTCAAGATGTTGATTTAAATCAATCTAAACCAAAAGATTCGCCTTGGAGTGATAAAAATTAAGCTTAACTTGCAATAAACTTAAACTATTGTCTTGCTGTTTGGCGCTAGGCATATTAAAACTGGTGCGATTTTATATAAAGGTAGATTATGGCTGACGAAAATAGTAATGAAAATGGTGCTGAAGCAACTGCACAATCTAATGAAGCGGCGCAAGCGCCAGGCATTCATGTTTTAGTACAATATATTAAAGATTTTTCTTTTGAAAACCCGAATGCGCCAATGTCGCTTTCTGGTGATGTAAGCAAAAACAGTAAAATCAACATTGGGGTGAATGTACAAGCCACGCCGTTGAGTGAAACTGATTTTGAAGTTGTTTTACAAATTGAAGCATCTGCAAAAGATGGCGAAACCGTAATTTTTAATGCTGAGCTATATTATGGTGCAGTGTTTAAAATCATTGGCGTTGATGCTGATGCCATTCACCCAATGGTGATGATTGAATGTCCGCGCATTTTATTCCCATTTGCAAGACGCATCGTTTCTGATGCAATCCGCGATGGTGGCTTCCCACCATTGATGATTGACCCAATTGATTTTGCCGCATTATACCGCGACAATGTTTTGGCCAATGCTGAGGTTTCTGAAGCCAATGGTAAATCTGATGAAGGCATTACTGCTGAAGGTGAAACCAAGCAATAATTAAGCATTTTAAATGCTAATAATAAAAAGCGCTGCGCCTACCGCAGCGCTTTTTTTATGTAGCTTTATAAGTATCACTGCGGCATTTTATGCCAAATAGCCTGATCGCCCAATTCTTCTTTTACAAAAACTTGGTGTTTTTCAAGCTCATCTGCGGTTAGCAAACTATCAAGCTTAATGGGCCGTTGAGGCTGTTCTGTAATAGTTTGAGTCGCCCCCGAAACAGTATTGTTAGAACCAGCAGCACCCATAAAACTCGTTTGCCGCCCACCCATTAACTCCATATAAACTTCAGCCAATAATTCACTGTCAAGCAGTGCACCATGCAAGGTTCGGTTGCTGTTATCAATGCCAAATCGCCTGCATAAGGCATCCAAGCTATTTGGCCCTGTTGGGTATCTTTTTCGTGCAGCCATTAAAGTGTCCATTAAGCCACCATTGGGGGTGGTTTGCTTTAATTTTGCACGGCCAGATTTTTGCAATTCATAATTTAAAAACCCCATATCAAATGGCGCATTATGAATAACCAAAACATCATTGCCAACAAATTCTAAAAAATCATCAGCGACCTGATCAAATAATGGTTTATCGGATAAAAATTCAATGCTGAGGCCATGCACTTTAAACGCACCTTCTGGCATATCCCGCTCTGGGTTAATATAAACATGAAATTCCTTGCCCGTTGGAATTAGATTCTTAAGCTCCAGGCAACCAATTTCGACCAATCTATGGCCTTCAGCGGTTTTAAAGCCCGTGGTTTCAGTGTCTAGAACGATCGATCTTTCAGGAATTTCTATCATCATAATTTGCTTAAGTTAGCAATAATCGCATCAACTTGGTTCATCGCATCGGTTAGGCTAATAGAGCTATCAATGATATAGTCGGCTTTTTGGCGTTTTTCATGATCAGGCATTTGTTTGGATAAGATAAATTCAAATTTCTCTTCGCTCATATCATCGCGTTCCAACACTCGCTGTTTTTGGATTTTTGCACTGGTTGAAACCACAATATTTTTATCCATAGCATTATCGCTGCCAATTTCAAATAATAGGGGCACATCAAATATCATAAATTTTGCACCCGACTTTTGAGCTTGGGCAAAAAACTCAGCTTCAATTGCCCGCAGCAATGGGTGCAATTGCTGCTCTATTTCGGTTAATGCTTCGGGGTGTTTTAATATATGGGCCGATAATATTTTACGGTCAACCAGATCGCCTAAAGTTGCACTAGGGCATATTTTTTTAACGATATCAAAACCTTGATAGCCCTTTTGGTATAATGTATGCACCATAGCATCAGCATCATAAATCGGAATATTGCGCTGTTTAAACATATCTGATGTGGCACTTTTTCCCATGCCTATGGAACCTGTCAATCCAACTTTTAACATTATACCCTCACTATAATTTTATAAGTTTCATGCTTCACCTTTTGCTACTAAATCAGAGATTAGCAATTCGCGCAATCGTTGATCGACATTTGGTAAAATATCAAACCAAATTTCAAACGCCTTGGCGGCTTGATGTAATAACATGCCCAAACCATCAACATGCTTTAGGCCAAGCTGTTCTGCCTGTTTAAGCAAGTCCGTTTTAAGAGGGGTGTAAATAATATCAGCAATAATGGCGGATTTTTGCATTTTGGATAAATTAATTTCAAGCGGTGGTTGGCCATGCATGCCCAAGGATGTTGTATTAATCAATAGGCCTGCTTTGTTTAAAACATCATTCAGTTCGGTTGGTGTTTTGATTATAGCTGCATCTATATTCAAGTCAGCACATAAAGTTTCAGCACGTTTTATTGTACGGTTATATATATATATGTGCTTTGCGCCTTGCTCTGACATCACTTGCAATATTGCCCGCGCTGCCCCGCCTGCTCCGTAAATGATAACAGGCTGCTCCGTTTGCTGCCAATCAGTCACTTCAATTAAGTTTTTATAAAACCCATAACCATCTGTATTACTTGCTAAAAGTGCGTTATCTTGCCATGAAATACAATTGGTCGCCCTAAGTTTTTGAGCCAAATCATTGCGGTTTTTTACCGCAGCAAATACCGCTTCTTTATGCGGAATGGTAATGTTAAAACCCAAACAATTATCTGGTGTAAGCGTTTGAATAAAATCTTGCAATGCCTCAGGCTCTATTTGCTTGGCTTGATATTGCGCATCCAGCCCATAATGTTTGATCCAATGATTGTGGATAAGCGGTGATCTTGAATGTTTGATCGGCCAGCCGATGACATAAAGTTGTTTCATTATAATTTCTTACTGTTTATCCGTTTGATTCTTTTGATATTGGTTTAAAAACCCGATTAATGGCAATAAAGGCAAGCCTAATATTGTAAAATAGCTGCCTTCTATTTGTTTAAATAATTGTACCCCAATATGCTCTAAATGATAACCGCCTGCGGCATTCACCACTTGGTCAGATGCATGGGCGACATAATCTGCTATTTCAACATCAGATAAATCATACATTGTCAATTTCGCGTCATCGCTATGACGGTAAATTATCTGGTCATTATAGGCAATAGAAATGGCAGAGGTTAAAATATGAGTGTGTCCACTTAAGCGTTTAATATGACCAAACAGATTTTCTAACTTACCCGGCTTATTTAAAATCTCTCCCTCTAAATGGCAAATTTGATCAGAGCCGAGTATTAATGCAGATCGGTTTTGTTTAGAAATAAGGAATGCTTTGGCATCGGCTAAATCTTGCGCGGTCTGGCGGGGCGATAATCCCCGCTTTTGGTTATCATGTTTGATAATGTCTTCATCAAGGTCGCTAGCAATGGCTCTAAACTTAATGTTTGCACCAGTTAACAAGGCTTTGCGCCCTGCGCTATTTGATGCTAAAATTAAATCCAATTGTTGATTATCAATCATATCATGGCCTGTTTATAATTTGGGGACTGCTGTGGATTAAATCGGATAAGTTTTAAGAGAATCAGTGCTTATCCAAGCATAGCGTTAATTATCAAATCTTTTCCACAATTGTATATTTATGGATAAAATGCCTGTTAATTTAAGTGGATAAGATTTAATAAAAATACACGAGTTTTTTACATGGCTTATCAACATGGTTAAAAATTAATTCTAAAGAATGCTTGTTAACTTTTTGTTAAGGTTTGCGCCAATTTATTAACAGAAGGTTAATGCCGTACTCAAAGTGATTAAAATTTATCCTAATTTGATTCACAGGCGAAATAATTTTCTTATTGTGTATTTCATGTTAAAGAATCACTTACAAAGATTTGTGCCCATTATTCACCGACCAACAACAACAACAACCTTATATATAATATATTATGATCTTAAACGCCTTTGATAACATCCCCCTTAAAATCCCACCAGTTTGGTTTATGCGACAAGCAGGTCGATACCTTCCAGAATATTTAAAAGTCCGTGAAGAAGCCGGCAGTTTTTTGGATCTTTGTTATAATCCTGAACTTGCAACCAAGGTCACATTACAGCCCATTAATAAGTTTGATTTTGATGCTGCTATTTTATTTTCAGACATTCTTGTTGTGCCAGATGCTTTAGGTATGCAGGTTGGTTTTATCAAAGGCGAAGGGCCTAAACTTACACCTTTAACTAGCTTAGCGGATATTGAAGCTTTAGATAAAGAGAATTTTCATAAAAATATTGATTTGGTTTATCAAGCAATTAAATCCATTAGAGCGGCTTTACCAAAAGATAAAGACTTAATAGGTTTTTGTGGTGCGCCATGGACTTTGCTAACTTATATGTTAGGCGGCGTTGGTAGTGTTGACCAAAAGATTGGCCGTCTATTTTCTTATAATCACCCTGAGTGGATGCAAATATTATTAGATTTACTGAGTGATATTTTAGCAGACTATTTATATATGCAAGCTAAAAATGGCGCGCAAGTATTAAAAATATTTGACAGTTGGGCGGGAAATTTAGCTGATGATGAGTTTGATAAGCTCGTGGTAAAACCAACTTATAGGTTGGTTAAAGCGCTAAAGGCTAAATTAAAAGCTGGTGGGCTTGATCACGTAAAAATTATCGCTTTTCCGCGTGGTGCAGGTGAAAAATCTATCTATTATGCAAAACAAGTCGATATAGACGGTCTGGCCTTTGATACCAGCATGTCACTGGATTGGATTAGAGATGCGATAGACGCGAACATCACCCTGCAAGGTAATCTGGACCCATTATTATTGGTTGCAGGTGGTGAGCGGCTTAAAAATCGAGTAAACTATATATGCGATGTGATGGATGGCCGTAAGTTTATTTTTAATCTTGGCCATGGTATTATTCCTGAAACGCCTCAAAGCCATGTTCAGTTAGTGATTGATACGATTAGAAACCGTTAAACAATATTATAAATAAAAGGCTAGAAAATGGATTTTTTGAATGACTATTATTTGACGATTAAAATCATTCATGTGATTTCGGTTATTTCTTGGATGGCAGGGTTGTTATATTTGCCACGTTTATTTGTTAATCATGCAAGTTATATTAATGATGAAAATATTTGTTCTGTGTTTCGGCCAATGGAGCGAAAATTATTAAAATTTATTATGAACCCTGCGATGATTGTCGCATGGGTTTGTGCCGTGTTATTAATATTAATCCCTGGTGTTATTGATTTTAAAACTGATATTTGGTTTCATATTAAGCTTCTAGCCGTGGTTATTATGACTGTGTTTCACATTTATTTAGGCATAGAACGAAAAAAATTTATTGATGGTAATGGTATAAAGGGTCAAAAATTTTATCGTTATATCAATGAAATACCAACTATTTTAATGATTATCATTGTGATTATGGTCATAGCCAGACCATTTGTTTGAACATAATCATTTACAGATAGGGGCTTTTCAATTATTGATGAAACTCCTATCTCTAATATTTATACTTAATCGTTAGCTATAAATATTTTTCAAACAGTATATATTTTGCCAAGTTTTTGACTGGTGAATTTAAATTTAAGGTCACGCTATGAGTGAATCTGAAACCATTGATGTTGTTAAGCTTCATGATTTGAAACAAAAATCACCAAAGGAATTGATTGAAATTTCTGGTGAATATGACATTGAGTCCGCTAGCGCGATGCGCAAACAAGAATTAATGTTTGCAATTTTAAAATCGATGGCTGAAAATGGCACGGTGATTATTGGTGAGGGCGTGGTAGAGGTTTTATCGGATGGATTTGGTTTTTTAAGATCCCCAGATGCTAATTATTTACCAGGCCCAGATGATATTTATGTTAGTCCAAGTCAAGTGCGTAAATTTGGTTTTAAAACTGGTGATACTGTTGAAGGTGAGATTAGATCTCCAGGTGAAGATGAGCGATATTTTGCATTGCTTAAAGTTATTAGTATTAATTTTGAATCACCCGAAAAATCAAAGCAAAAAACCCATTTTGATAATTTAACCCCGCTTTATCCTGAAGAGCGCTTTAATATGGAAATTATTGGCGCTGGTAAAAAGGACATTAGCTCTAGGGTAATTGATATTGTATCGCCAATGGGTAAAGGTCAGCGTGGTCTCATTGTTGCTCCACCATTTACTGGTAAAACCATGATGCTGCAAAATATAGCCCATAGCATTACAAGCAATCATCCAGAGTGTTTTTTAATTGTATTATTAATTGATGAACGGCCAGAAGAAGTGACTGATATGAAACGCTCGGTACGCGGTGAGGTAATTAGTTCAACCTTTGATGAGCCTGCTTCACGCCATGTACAAGTCGCTGAAATGGTTATTGAAAAAGCTAAAAGATTGGTTGAACATGGCCGAGATGTGGTAATTTTACTCGACAGTATCACCCGTTTGGGCCGTGCCTATAACACGGTGGTGCCATCATCTGGTAAGGTGCTTACAGGCGGGGTTGATGCCAATGCGTTACAACGGCCAAAACGGTTTTTTGGTGCCGCTAGAAATATTGAACATGGCGGTAGTTTAACCATTATTGCGACGGCATTGATTGATACAGGTAGCCGTATGGATGAAGTTATTTTTGAAGAATTTAAAGGCACAGGTAATAGTGAAATTGTGTTGGATCGTAAAATCTCTGAAAAACGCCGTTACCCTGCGATTGATATTAAGAAATCAAGCACCAGAAAAGAAGAGCTGTTAACAGACCCTGTTACATTGAAAAAATCATTTGTATTACGCCGTATTTTAAACCCAATGAATACCGTAGATGCAATTGAATTTTTGATCGACAAGCTTGAGCAAACCAAAACCAATAAAGACTTTTTCGATAGTATGAATACCTAATAGGGTGATTGTTTGTTTTATATAGTCGAAATGAATAAGTAAATATACCGTTGGATTCGGATATGAAACAAGTGCATTTGGCAAAAAATATTTATGCATTATCCTCAGGCGTTGGCAAAGCTGGGGTTGCAGTTGTGCGCCTTAGTGGGCCTGATGTGCCAGAAATTATGGCTAAAATAAACCAACCAAAGCTTAAACCTAGACAAGCTAAATTGGCTAAAATTATAGACCCAAAAAGCCATGAAGTGGTGGATCAATGTTTGCTAATTTATTTTCCGGCACCCAATAGTTTTACGGGTGAACATGTGGTTGAATTTCACAGTCATGGTAGTAAAGCTGTGGTTGAACACTTATTTACAATTTTAAAAGATACTGGCTTTTGCCGAATGGCCGAAGCAGGTGAGTTTTCACGGCGGGCATTTGATAATCAAAAATTAGACTTAACTCAAGTCGAAGCCATTGCAGCAATTTTGGATAGTGAAACCATTGCTCAAAAGCGCCAAGCATTAAGGCAATTAGGCGGCAGTGCGGCACATGCATTTGCAGAAATTCGAAAAGATTTATTAACATCAATATCCTTACTTGAAGCGACGATTGATTTTTCAGAAGAAGATATACCTGATGATTTAATCGATAAAATATATATTAAAGTTGCTGAGGTTAAAGCGTATATAGCCGTTCAATTATTAAATTTTGGCCGCAGTGCTAAATTAAATGATGGCTTTAATGTAGCAATTATCGGCGCGCCTAACGTTGGTAAATCATCCTTACTTAATTTATTGGTGCAAAGTGATGTGGCAATTGTTAGTGATCAAGCTGGCACAACCCGCGATATTATTAAAGCACGCTTGGATATTGATGGCTATTTGATCAATTTGATTGATAGTGCTGGCATTAGAAAAACCGAAAACCTGATTGAAGCTGAAGGGGTGAGGCGGGCAGAAAGTTTAATAAAGCAAGCGGATTTAACCTTGGCTTTATTTGAAGACGAGGCCAGTTTTAAAGCACTTGAAATACTTAATATACAAGACTCGATTCTAATCCGAAACAAATCTGATTTGGGGCGAGAAAATAATTTTGAAGCTAAATATGATTTGTCTATTTCAGTTAAAACAAAACTAAATGTTGATTTAGTGCTTGGGCAAATTTCAAAATATTTAAACACCTATTTTGATGATGTTGAGAATGACATTGTAACTAGAGAACGCCATAAAAACCTGTTGTCTGCAGCGCAAGAA
This sequence comes from Hyphomicrobiales bacterium, assembly GCA_016744975.1. Taxonomy (GTDB): domain Bacteria; phylum Pseudomonadota; class Alphaproteobacteria; order Rhizobiales; family OSC116; genus OCS116. The sequence goes on from JADGDI010000035.1 coordinate 19,291, forward strand.
AACATCACTTTATTTTTAGAAAATCGTCAATTGCCAGAGGAAATCTCTGCAGAATATCTAAGGCTGGCCATTTTACAGATTGGTAAAATTACCGGACATGTAGATGTTGAAGAAATATTAGGCGAGATTTTTTCTGGTTTTTGCATTGGTAAATAGCCGAATTTCGCTTGAAAAATCTCTAATCTTTAGCTACAAGCAGCAATGGTTTTTAAAAATGTTTCACGTGAATCATTGGTAACTTTGAATCCTATGGTAAATGCTATATGTTTCACGTGAATCTTTATCTATAATTTCAATCAGAATTTGGAATAAGTGCATGTTAGAAGCGCAGGTTATAGTCATTGGTGGTGGGCATGCAGGCTGTGAAGCGGCATCAGCCTCAGCGCGCATGGGCGTTAAGACGATTTTGGTTACTCACAAAATTGATACGATTGGTGAAATGTCTTGCAACCCAGCTTTTGGCGGGTTGGGTAAAGGGCATTTAATGCGTGAGATTGATGCAATGGACGGCTTGATGGCACGGATGGCCGATAAGGCTGCTATTCAATACCGCATGTTAAATTTACGTAAAGGCCCAGCAGTACAAGGCCCTAGGGTGCAAGCAGACCGCTCACTTTACCGTATGACAATGCAACAAGAAATTTTGAAGACCGAGAATTTGACGGTAGTTGAAGCAGGGGTTGACGCGCTTATTTTTGAAGATGAGCGCGCAAAAAATAAGACCATTAAAGGCATTGCTTTAGACAATGGTAATAAAATATTTGCCAAGCAAATAATACTTACAACAGGTACTTTTTTAAATGGTATTATTTATATTGGGGATGAAAGGCGGCCAGCAGGTCGGATGGGTAATGCCCCTGCGATTAAACTTTCTAAACAATTATATGCGCTTGAATTAAATATGGGCAGGTTAAAAACTGGAACACCTGCAAGGCTCGATAAGGATAGTATCAATTGGGATATTTTAACCGAGCAAAAAGGCGATGAAAAACCAACCTATATGTCGTTTATGACTTATGATGATTTGCAAGATGGTGCAACTTATGCAGATCAAGTGTCTTGCTATATTACAACAACCAATGTCAAAACTAAAAATATTATTGAAAAAAATATAAAGCTTTCAGCTATTTTTAATGGTCAAATTGAAAGTGCTGGGCCGCGTTATTGCCCTTCAATAGAAGATAAAATTCACCGATTTAGCGACCGTGATGACCATCAAATATTTTTGGAACCAGAGGGATTGAATGAAAATACTATATACCCAAATGGTATTTCAACCAGTTTGCCCAAGACTGTTCAAGAAGATTTCTTAGAGACAATTAAGGGTCTTGAAAAAGTAAAAATATTACAAGTCGGTTATGCAGTTGAATATGATTATATTGACCCAAGAGAACTTTTGCCAACGCTTGAATGTAAACGTATTGCAGGGCTTTATTGTGCAGGGCAGATTAATGGTACAACTGGGTATGAAGAGGCGGGGGCGCTTGGTATGATGGCAGGGCTAAATGCTGCACTTAAAGTTAACGGCCAAGAACCGCTTATTTTGGATCGGGCAGATGCTTATATTGGGGTGTTGATCGATGATTTGGTGAGTAAGGGGGTCAATGAGCCGTATCGTATGTTTACTTCGCGGGCGGAATATAGATTATTAATGCGGGCAGATAATGCTGATCAAAGACTAACACCAATTGCAAAAAGATTGGGCATTGTTTCGGAAGCACGTATTGCGAGTTTTGATGCAAAAATGGCAAAACTAAATGCGCTATTGGGCTTCTTAAAGGGCCATGCAAAAAGCCCAAATGACTATAAAAAATATAATATTAAGGTCAATAAAGACGGTGTGAAACGCAGTGGGTTTCAACTTTTATCTTATGAAGGTATAAACGTTTCGCTATTGGAACAAGTCTGGCCAGAGCTCGGTCGATTCGATAACTTAACAAAAAATCAAGCTGAAATTGAAGCTTTATATGACCGCTATACCCAACGGCAACAGGCGGATATTATTGCATTTAGAAAAGATGAGAATTTAAGCTTGCCGACGGGCATAGATTACGATTCCATTGGCGGTTTATCCAATGAGGTGAAAAATAAGTTAAATGCGCTAAGACCAGCTACTTTAGGGCAGGCATTGCGCATGGATGGCATAACGCCAGCGGCGGTGATGATTTTACTCAACCATGTTAAGAAAAGTAATTTTCGCAAAATATCAGTTTAGGAATTGAAATGGCAATTGGCAAACAGGCAAAAATGCATATTAAGCAATTGGAGCTTAATGACGCGCAGGTCGCAGCACTTGAAGAATATGAGCAGCTATTATTAAAATGGCAAAAAAGCATCAATTTAATTGCGCCATCCACCACCACGGAAATATGGATGCGGCATATTATTGATAGCGCGCAGCTGTTTAAAATGATTGCACGCGATAAACCAAGATCGGTGCTTGATATTGGTAGTGGGGGTGGTTTTCCTGCTTTAGTGATTGCAATTTTAGACAAATATGCTGATTCGCCTAGTGAAGCGATGTTAAGTGTGACCTGTATTGAATCTGTGCAAAAAAAATGCGCCTTCCTAAAAGATGTGTCGAGGCGCTTAGGTTTAAAAGTTCGGGTTGAAAATATGCGCATAGAGGCATTTTCAGCGGGTTTATACGATTCAGCAAGTAAAATTAACCATGATGCTTCACGTGAAACATATGGGCTGAATGAGGCGCTTTCATTTGATTATATCACGGCTCGAGCATTGGCTAGTCTAGACAATTTATTGGCTTATTGTGAACCATTTATGGGGCTTAAAACTAAAATTGGTAGCGATAATGTTTCCACAGCTATATTCTTAAAAGGACAAGATATAGATAAAGAATTGACCCAAGCCACTAAATATTGGCATATTGACTATGAATTAACAGATAGTCAAACGCATGATTTTGGGAAAATAATCAAGATTGATAAATTTTCACGACTATGATTAGCATTTGCAGATTAGTGGACGGTAAATATGACTTTAGCAGCACGAATATTGACCATTGCCAACCAAAAAGGTGGGGTTGGTAAAACCACAACTACCATTAATTTAGCAACTGCATTGGCAGCGGTTGGAGAGACTGTTTTGGTGATTGATGTGGACCCACAGGGGAATGCCAGTACGGGTTTAGGTATTGATAAAGACCAACGTATTCACACAAGTTATGATATTTTAATGGCGGATGCGACACTTGATGATGCTTTGGTTAAAACGGCTGTACCAAGGTTATTTGTCGCGCCAGCTTCAATGGATTTATTAGGTGCTGAACTTGAGTTGGCAACTTTTAACAACCGAAATTTTAAGCTGAGAGATGCGATTTGGGCCCAAAATACTTTGGCGAGCCAAGGCAAATCAGTTCAGTTTACTTATATATTAATTGACTGCCCGCCAAGCTTAAACCTATTAACGATTAATGCCATGTCAGCAGCTCAGGCGCTAATTGTGCCAATGCAATGCGAGTTTTTTGCACTTGAAGGTTTAAGTCAATTGTTAAAAACGGTTGAGAAGGTTAAAGCAAGCCTTAACCCACGTTTGCATATTCAGGGTATTGTTTTGACCATGTCAGATCGACGTAATAATTTATGTGTTCAGGTTGAGGAGAATGTCCGTGATTTTATGGGAGACAGGGTATTTAAAACTGTAATTCCAAGGAATATTCGAGTTTCTGAAGCCCCATCACATGGTAAGCCAGTCTTATTATATGATTTGAATTGCACGGGTAGCCGCGCATATATTGCGCTTGCATCAGAATTGATAAAACGAGAAAAAACAACTAAAACAGCAGCTTAGGATAATATCATGGCAGAAGAAGTTAAGAAACGTCGCCTAGGTCGCGGATTAGATGCATTGATGGGTGATAGTCAAATATTTTTGGATCAAGAAAATACTGAAATTATTCAAAAAACGCTTAGCATTGGTCATATTGGAGCTAACCGATACAATCCACGGCAATATTTTGATGAAACTGACTTGGATGACCTTTCTAAAAGCATTGCTGAAAAAGGTGTTTTGCAACCGATTTTAGTAAGGGCGGTTGCAGATCGTGAATATATATATGAGATTGTAGCGGGTGAGCGACGCTGGCGTGCTTCTAAGCTTGCTGGTAAAAGCTCTATCCCAACCATTATTGTTGATTTGAATGATAAAGAAGCACTTGAAGTTGCGATTATTGAGAATGTGCAACGTGAAAACCTATCAGCGATTGAAGAGGCAGTTGGTCTTGGACAATTAATTGAGCAATTTGATTATACCCAAGATGATGTGGCCAAAGTAATTGGCAAAAGCCGCTCTTATGTGACCAATTTATTGCGACTGCTTAAACTGCCTGATGATATTAAACATATGGTAGAGCGTGGTGACATTTCAGCTGGGCATGCGCGCGCATTGCTTGGGCGTGAGAATGCTACTGAGCTGGCCAAACAAGTTATTGATGATGGTTTATCGGTGCGAGACATTGAAGGATTGGTTCGCAAGCAAGAAGGCCGCGATGCACCAATAACACCCGCTGAAAAAATTACGGAAACAAAAGTTGTAAAAGTAAAATCATCACAAACCATTGCTTTGGAACATAAATTATCAGAAGCAATTGGCGGGATTGTGAATGTTGATTATAATGATAATGGCAAAGGTTCGGTTAAAATTTTATTTGGAAGCCTAGCTCAATTTGAAGATATTTGCAAAAGAATTGGTGGTTGATCATCAGACTTGTGGGATTTTGAAGTAAGTGTACAAAAGAGATTTGTAGAGTTGTCTCTAAGCTTTAATTAGCGATTAGCCATTAGACTGAGTCTGGTAACTAGGCGGTTTAGGATGCTTTTGGATAGGCTGTTGCTCATACGTGATTCGATATCCGCTTCGGCAATTAGTAACTGTGCCATGTCACATTTTTTAAGGTACCATTTGCGTAATTGATTGGTAATTGCAGATTTGCGGTTGTAAAAAACTGGTGGGCGCATGCTATTGACCATCATCTCAGCGGATTTACCATTTGCAATGCCAGCCGAAGCTAAGTGTAACATATTGAAATGATTTCGAATAATGGCAAAGATCATCACAGGGTGATCGCCAGTTTGTAAAAAGTGGGAAAGTTCTTTATCGGCTAGATTTGTTTGCCCAGAGGCGATTGCGTCCAGTAGTTTATCAAATGAAAACTTGGCGGCATCACCAGTTAAGCATGCTAATATGTCATCTTGGCTTATCTCTGATTTATTCATGCAATAAAGCGCCAATTTATCAATTTCATTGCGGGAAAGTTGATGGTCACTGCCTAGCATCGATTGTAGAAAATTTAGATTTTCAGTCGATATTTTTAAGTTATTTTTGTTCAGTATTTCGCGAATCAGCTGGCTAATATCGCCGATATTGTCTTGATAACACGCTATGGTTGCGCCAAATTTATGCTTATTGCATAACTTAACCAAGGCTGAGGTTTTTTTAAGGTCGCGCCCTTCAATGATGACAATATTGCCTTTTTGTTCATCATCGAGTAGTTTTTTGATTTGTTTATGAATTTGATTGCCATCATCAAAAACCCATACTGACTTTTTGGCTTCGATGCCAGTTTCTAATATGGGCGCAAACATGGGGATGGCGAAATATTCGTCAAATAGCGGGGATTGATCAGAGGCGATGTCGCTGCCATTCATTCGCGAAACGGTAAAAGCATCGTCCAAATTGCCCGAATAATATTTGACTAAAAATCGAGTGCGTTCACTTACCGAGCCGCGATCTGGCCCATATACCAAAATAACCCGCAAATCTTTTGATGGTGATTGTAGAAATGTTTTGACCTGTGCGGGTTTAATTTCCACAATCTACCTTCCTTATTCAAAAAAATGTTAAATTTTATTTAACCACGATATTAACAATACGACCTGGCACAATGATTTTTTTAACTATTGTTTTGCCCTCGATATTTCTGATCA
>JADGDI010000036.1:0-16098 GCA_016744975.1 Hyphomicrobiales bacterium
ATCCTCCTAAAACTTAGTAAAGCCTATATGAGAATTTTAGCACAAAAAATGGTACAATTTATGGGGAGCAGGTCAAATACTTTAGACAATCTCGTTCAAACTCCGGCTAAGGGGAAAAATAAATTGAATATGGCATGATAAGGTCTACGTTTGCTTGGGTTTTAACTATGCAGCAAATGTCGGGATATTTTCTAAGTCTATACTCTGTTTAGCATTATAAACATCATATTTAGATTGCATATTAAGCCACAAGGTTTCACCATTGCCACAAAGTTTACCTAACTTTAAAGCTATGTTCACAGAAATAGGTGCTTCGCCTTTAAAAATACGATGAAGCACTTGGCGGGAAAGACCTAGATAACTGGCTAATTCTTGGATGGTGATCTTGTGTTTTTCTTTTAAGTTTGGAAATATAACGTCGCGTAGCATAATACCAGGGTGAGTTGGTGCGCGATTTGGGTTTCTAATTAATTTGGTCATTAATGATAATCCTCCATATCTAAAAGCTCGACATCTTCGCCATTAAATTGAAATGTAATACGCCAATTGCCAGTTAAACGAACGGAATAACGCCCTAAATCTTTACCAGCAAGATTGTGAAAGTAGAAACCTGGCAAGTTCATGTCATCTGCTTTGGTTGATGCGTCCAAAGCGTCTAAAATAATATCGATTTTGGGAAGCCATTTACTATTTAGGCCTTTTGACTGACCTTTAGTCCAGTAGTTTTTAAGAGCTTTATGTTTAATCGATATTATCATCTATGTAAACTATCACTTTACATAAGATATGTAAACTAAAAAGTTACAAAGCCAACTATAAACATAAGACAATCCTGTGAATGCCGCCAACTCCAAATTCTCTGACATGTACTTATTGCACTTGGATGTTTCATTCTCTGTTTCGCTTCACCGTTTACCTTTGTTGGCTAGAAGGTGGTAAAAGGTTGATTAGCCCAGAGCGGGCAGAACGCAACTGTTTTGGTAGGATGATTTATTTTACTAGGACGGATGTAAAGCCAAAATGGTTGCGTTCTGAATGCTCTGGGCTATAAAAGCCACCCACCTTCTAGCTATCGTATTAATAAGACTATGGTTTTTATAAATCACCTATGTTCACTTAGTAAATCAAAAACAGGCATAAATATTCAACCATATAAATCGATTTTCCGAATACAATTATGCATTAACTGATGACCATACATAGGTTGAAGTTTGGTCAAATTTATGAAGATGAAAAGTTTTACAAAGCTATGCTAACCTATTGATATACAGCCCAGGTTTTTACTCTCTTTTACTCTCTTTTCTATTAACTTTAAGCCAGTTAGAAAAAGAAACAATTGCGGGGTTAGCTTCTTGCTCATAGGGATATGCGAAATAGTAAGAACCATTACCCTTTATTGAGTTGTTGTTAGCTAAAATTAGCTTTTTCGCTTTTAGTTCTTCTTGGATTAAAAATTCAGGCAATAGAGCAATGCCAATGCCAGCAATTGCAGCTTGGATAATATGCGCGTAATATTCAAAACGTGGCCCAACGGTAGATTTGTTGGTTTCGATCTTAAAATGCTGAAACCATTCTTTCCATAAATATGGGCGGGTTGTATGTTGAATTAAGGCATGGTTTAAAATCTCTTCATTTTCGCAGGATGCGAGTTCCAAGTGTAAGTCAGGTGAGCAAACCGCAATCAACTGCTCGTCCATTAAAAATTCAAGTTTTGCGCCCTGCCAACTCGGTGCACCAAAATGTATTGCCGCTTCGATCGGTTCAGTGTTAAAGTTAAACGGCTTAATTTTTGATATCATATTTAAATCAATACCAGGATAATTTTCATAAAAGTTATTTAGCCGTGGTATAAGCCACCTTGAACCAAAGGTCGGCGGTACAGCAATGCTCAACAACCCCACTTGATGATTGTGTGAAATAAAGCGCGTGGTTGAGGCTTCTATTTCGGTTAAAATGCGGGTTAACTCAATGCCATATTGTTTAGCGGCTGGTGCCAAAATGAGCCGTTTTTTATGCCTTATAAATAACGGCCTTTGAAAAAGTTCTTCAAGCGCTGCAATGCGTTTGCTAACCGCACTTTGCGTCATATTTAATTCCTCGGCTGCTTTGGTTACGCTTCCGTGGCGCATTGTTGCTTCAAAACATGCTAAAGAATTTGTAGAAGGTAGAGTACGGCGCATATAGTTCATTCCATTATGTAATGATTTGCGGTGATTTTATCATTTTACATCATATCTTATTTGCCCTAACCTAGCATGAATAGTTGCAATAAATCAATATTTATCACAATAAATTGGTGTGTTAGCAGGTAAGAAATTTTATAGATAAAGTCAAATATCATTCAAGGGAGGAATGAATTATGTTTAAGAGAATTTCAGTTATTGCAGGTCTGTTGGCATCTACGGCAACGATGGCTTATGCTGAAGGCGATAAAGTTAAGGAAATTGATTTTTTAACTTGGCCAGCTGCGAAATACCAACATTATTATGAAACCAGCAATTATATTGCAGAGGGATGGCGCAAGCTTGGACTTGAAGTGAAGTTAAACCCAGCACCATTCCCAAGCCCGATGTTATCAATGTGGTTTAAAGAACATAAATTTGATGTTGTGCTATCGGTTTTATCTGGTGCGCCATATCGTATGGAACCAGATTTTTTTACCAATGCGCAATTTAACTCTGCACATGGCAAACCAGGGGACTGGAATGTTGGCGAGTTTTCCGATAGCGAGGTGGATGAATTAGGCCTTAAGCAACTGGGCATTTACGACACTAAAAAGCGGCTTGATGTTGTTTTAGATTTGCAAAAAGCACTTTATCGCTCACAACCTGAAGCCATTGTTGCCTCAGTTATTGTCACGACGGGTATCAATAAAGAAATGGTGGAAATTCCAAATTATGAACCAGCGCCAGATGGCTTGAGGTCTATTTGGAATTTGATGCAAATGAAGTCGTTAAACGAAAAAGCTGTTTTACTTGGCCAAACCATCGACCAAGCAACTTTTAACCCCTTAGCGGCAAATACAGCAGAGGATTTTATAAATCTTAGCTTAATTTATGACCGTCTTATTGAACTTGGCGCTGATGGCAAGCCTAAAAACAGATTGGCCAGCGCCATAAATGTCATTGATGAGACAACCATAGAAGTGGATGTGCGTTCAGGACATAGCTTTAGTGATGGCAAACCTGTTGGCGTTGAAGATGTAAAATTCTCATTTGACTATTTCAAAGAGTCAGAATCTGCATATTTCAAGAAATATCTTGATCGTGTTGAAAGCGTTGAGATTATTGATGCTGATACAGTCAGGTTTAAACTCACTAAAGCCTATGCGCCATTTATTTTGCATACTTTAGGTCAAATTTTTATCCTTCCAAAACATGTTTGGGAGAATGTCGTTAAGGACACTGGGATTAGTAAACCGCAAGAATATCGCAACCAAAACCCAATTGGCAGCGGCCCTTATAGCCTAAAATATTGGAAAGAAGGCCAAGAAATTTACCTTGCAAAACGCGATGATCATTTCTTAAAACCAGCTTCTGACTTATTATATGTTATCTTTGGCTCGGCCGAAATTGTAGGCTCTGCACTTAAAAAAGGTGAGATATCAGTATCACTTCAACCATTGGTTCCAACCGTGGTTAAGGAATTTGCTCAAGAGCCTGGACTTAAATTATTTAGAGCTAAATCAAACGGATATATTGCAGCGCGTTATAATGTTGGGCGTGAAGTGTTTAAAGATCAAGCATTGCGCCAAGCACTCGCTTATGCAATCCCATATGATAAAATCATTGAAGAAGTATTGGGCGGCGATGCGGTTAGAAGTGCCTCACAAATTGTACCCATTAACGGTTTTTGGCATAATTCAGATTTGAAACTGCCTGATTACAACATCGAAAAAGCACGTAAAATGCTAAAAGACGCTGGCTATACGTGGGATAGTGAAGGCATGCTACGAAAACCTGAATAATATTGTAAAATTTGCTCCAACTGGCTGTTTCCTCTCCGGTTGGGGCGCTCCCCACAAAAAGATGAATAGATGCTGAACGTTAAAAGTTTAAAGAAATATTATTATGCTGCAACTGGTTTTGGATCAATGTTCAGCAATAAAAAGCCAAAGATTATACATGCAGTCGATGGGGTTGATTTTGAATTAAAACAAGGTGAAGTACTTGGGCTAGTTGGCGAATCTGGTTGCGGAAAATCAACCTTAGCACGCACTTTAGTTGGGCTAGAAAACGTAACAGAAGGTGTGATTGAGCTAAATGGTTCAAATATTGTTCAGTTACAAAAAACTAACCGGCGCCACTTTCACAAACAAGTTCAAATGGTGTTTCAAGACCCTTACGGGTCACTAAACCCTCAGCATAAAATTGTTGATATATTAATTAGACCGCTCATATATCAGCGCGCCAAACTCAGTAAAAAAAGCCTGCATGAACGTGCCGTTTCATCCCTTGAAGAAGCAGGGTTAAAACCCGCCGATCAATATCTTGATAAATACCCACATCAGTTAAGTGGCGGCCAACGCCAACGCGTATGCATTGCACGGGCCATTATTTTAGAGCCAAAGTTATTGGTGGCCGATGAGCCAATTTCAATGTTGGACGTATCGATAAAATGGGGCATTATCCAATTGCTCAAATCATTGGTAAAGGAAAGAAATTTATCCATGATCTACGTCACGCATGACTTGGCATCAGTTGGCTCAGTTTGTGACAAGCTTGCAATCATGTATCTTGGTAAAATTGTAGAATATGGCCCTGTTTCGCAGATCGTAGAGAAGCCACAGCACCCATATACCAAAGCGTTACTGGCATCAACACCAAGTGCAGACCCAAACTTCAAACGTCAAAAAGCCGATATTTTAGGCGGAATACCCAATGCGATGAATATACCGAGCGGTTGCCGTTTTCACCCACGCTGCACAAATGCAATTGAAAAATGCAAAACACAGTCGCCCAAAGTTAAAAAAGAAGGTGAGCATATTACCCATTGTCACCTTGCTTTTGATGTTAACAAAAATTCAGCGGTTGCCGCGGAAGTGGAGGCATAAATGGGGCAGTTTATTTTTAAGCGCTTTTGGCATATGTGCATCACTTTATTTGTAATGACGACATTAATGTTTTTCATGTTTCGTCTGCTACCTGGTGACCCAACGGCTACGGTTATTAGTCCAGCATTATACCCAAAGGCACAAGAAGCGTTGCGCCAACAATTCGGCTTGGACAAACCCTTGCTTGAACAATATTTTGTCTATATGAAAAATCTTGCATTTTTTGACTTTGGGATCTCCTTTCACACAACAAGGCCAGTTAGTGAAGCCATCCAAGGCCGGCTGCTCAACACAATTTTATTGGTACTGCCATCGATGATTGCAGCCTATATAATGGGTGCATTTGTTGGGGCAATGGTTGCATGGCGGCGTGGTTCAAAATTTGAAACCATTTTGGTTTTAGTGGCAACGGCACTTCAGTCCGCACCCGTATTTTGGCTTGGAATGTTAGCGATTTTATATTTTTCCATTCAGCTTGATATGTTCCCCGTAGGTCATATTGTATCACCTGGGATGTTTCCCGAGGCCAACTGGGATATGTATTTTTCAACTGATTTTCTGCACCATCTTGCGCTGCCATTCATCGTTAACGCACTCTATCAGTTCTGCTTTCCATTTTTACTGATGCGCTCCTCAATGCTTTCAACCATTGGTGAGGATTATATTGAACTAGCGCGTATGAAAGGCCTTAGGGAGAATAGAATTTTATACCGCCATGCAATGCGCAATTCATTGCTGCCCCTAGCCACCACATTGCCGATGATTTTAGGCTGGGCAGTGGCAGGCTCGGTGGTAATTGAAACCGTATTCTCATGGCCTGGGCTTGGCTTGCTGATGGTAGAAGCCGTTGGACGTGCGGACTATCCAATGGTGCAAGCAAGTTTCCTTTTAATTGCGGTGTTAACTGTGGTTGGCACATTTGTAGCAGACATGTTGTATGGCCTACTTGACCCCCGCATTGTTTATAATTGAGTTTAAGATGACCTTATTGATAAATTTCATAAAAATTGTTTGGCAGAGTTTAGGCGGGCGCGTCAGCTTAATTATTTTTGTAATTTGCATATTACTAGCAATATTTGGGCCGTATTTAGCACCCTATGACGCGCAAGAAAGAAGCTATGATGCCGCTGATAAATTGGTACGCCTAGCGCCCCCTAGTTGGGATCATTTACTTGGCACAACATTGCTAGGACGCGACGTTTTTAGCCAAATGTTATGGGGAGCAAGGCCCGCCCTTATTGTCGGCATTTTAACCGCGCTTGGAACGGTGATTATCGGCATGAATGTTGGGCTAGTCTCTGGCTATTTTGGCGGCAAAATAGACACTATATTAATGCGCATAACTGATATATTTTTAGGCCTGCCATTTCTTCCCTTCATCATTGTATTATTAGCCCTAACTGAGCGTAATATTTGGACAATTATTTTAGCGATGATGGCCGTCATGTGGCGCTCAACCGCGCGAATTGTTCGCGCTGAGGTGCTGTCATTGCGTGAGCGGCAATTTATTGCAGCAGCAAGAACCACAGGCGCTAGTGATGTTGATATTATTTACCGTGAAATTGCTCCAAATGTCATGCCGCTGGCGTTAATCGGCGTCACATTCGCATTGGCATGGGCAATAATAACCGAAGCCAGTATCGGATTTTTAGGATTCAGTGACCCCAATGTAGTCAGTTGGGGCTCAATAATATATGAGGCCTATGCATCACAAATGATGTATCGCGCCCCATGGTGGGTATTGCCCCCTGGCATCGCCATTATGATATTGGTAACAGCAGTTTATTTCATTGGCCGCGCTTATGAAGAAGTCATTAACCCACGTTTAAAAGAGGGCGGATGATGATAAAAAACCCTATAGAAACCATCTTAAATATTGACAATTTATCGATCAATTATAAAGTTGGTGATCAATATGCAAAAGCTCTCAATGAGATTTCATTCTCCATTTCAAAGGGCGAGCGCATTGGCTTGGTTGGCGAGTCTGGTTGCGGCAAAAGTACATTGCTTAAAACCATTATGGGCGTTTTGCCGGGCAATGCAGATATATTATCAGGAAAAATCGAACTTAATGGTAAAAACTTACTAGAGATAGACAGCGAGGCCCGCCGCAAAACCCGTTGGGCAGATATCTCTATGATAACACAGAGTGCATTAAATGCCCTCAACCCAGTTCAGCGTATTAGCGACCAAATATGCGAAGCAATAAAAGCCCATAAAAATGTGACTTATAGCGAAGCGATGGCACGTGTTGAGGAACTATTTGAACTTGTTGGCGTTGCTAAAAGCCGCGCTCGGGAATACCCGCATCAGTTTTCTGGCGGCATGCGCCAACGGGCAATCATTGCAATGGCTTTAGCGCTTTCACCGCAATTGGTACTTGCTGATGAGCCAACCACCGCTTTAGATGTCATTGTTCAAGACCAAATTTTCACCCAGTTAAAACAATTGCAAAAAGAAATGGGTTTCGCCATGATATTGGTGACGCATGACCTGTCTTTGGTAGTCGAGAACTGCCTAAAAACCATTGTTATGTATGGTGGTCAAATCGTTGAGTTTGGCCCGACGGATGACATGGCAACAAACCCCTTACACCCCTACACCATTGGCCTTAAAAATGCAGTGCCCGTTTTAGGCTCAACCAAAAACCCGATCTCTATCCCCGGCACACCGCCAAATCTAATGTTGGCACAAAAAGGGTGTCTGTTTGCAGCACGTTGCCCCCTAGCCACTGAGAAATGCCGCAATGAAATACCAAAATTAAACTTAGCAGCAGATTTGCATTATGCACGTTGCCACCATTTGCCAGAAGCACAACAATTTGCAGCACAAGCTGATAACCCTGAAATTTGGGAAGTTAACTAAATTTAGTCAATGTTTAACAATAAGGAAATAACATGAAATATTTTGCTTACGGTACCTTGCTTACACTAGAAGTAATGCAATCCGTCGCACCAAGTGCAAAAATAGAAGGCTATATGCGCTTAGACGGGTATGAGCTTGGCTTTGGTCATTGCTCACACGAAGGCACCCATGGCTGTACTTTGATAGAAAAATCTGATGGCATAGTCTATGGCGTTCAATTTGATATGAGCGATGAGGATATGGCCACGCTCGATAAAGCTGCCCATGTCGATGAGCAACAATGGGTGCATAAGCCAGTTACGCTGATCGATGAAGCAGGTAATAAAGTTCTGTCATCAACCTATCATATCCCAGGTGCCTATAAACATTGGCAACCAACCGATGCTTATGTCGCACCAATATATGCAGGTCTTAAAGTTTGCCCATTTCCAGATGATTATAAAACATTCCTAAAAAAATTAATTGTCAACGCGCAAAATGCTTAATCATTAAAGGTTCACCATGCCCATAGTTAACCGTATCGCCGAGTATCATGCAGAATTAACGCAGATCAGACAGCAAATACATGCAAACCCTGAATTGCTATTTGATGTCTATGAAACAGCAGATTTAATTGAAGAAAAGTTAAAACAATATGGTGTTGACCAAATTGTGACAGGTATTGGCCGCACGGGCGTGGTTGCAGTTATTAAGGGGAATGTTACTGGCAAAAACAGCAAAGTAATTGCCTTGCGGGCGGATATGGATGCATTGCCAATCACTGAAGCCAATCAATTAGACTATGCATCCAAAAACAGTGGCAAAATGCACGCTTGTGGGCATGACGGCCATAGCAGTATGTTGCTGGGCGCTGCTAAATATTTAGCCGAAACCCGCAATTTTTGTGGTCAAGTTGTCTGTATTTTCCAGCCCGCAGAAGAAGGCGGCGGCGGCGGGCGAGAAATGGTTGATGACGGTATGATGGAGCGTTTTAACATAGATGAAGTTTATGGCATGCATACTTATCCAAGTGAAAAAGCTGGCGCATTTGCAATCCGTAAAGGCCCCGTGCTTGCATCGGCTGATTTTTTCTCGATCCATATCCAAGGTTTAGGCTCACATGCCGCCAAACCGCACACATCCATAGACCCTATTATCATTGGCGCGGATATCATACAGGCATTACAAACCATAACCTCACGCTCAGTTGATCCGATGGAAGCACTGGTAATTTCGGTAACTCAATTTAATGCAGGCAGTGCCGATAATGTCATCGCCCAAACTGCCAGCTTATCAGGTACAGTCAGAAGCCTGTCACCAAATGTCCGTGATTTAGCAGAAAAACGCATCGCAGAAATTGTAAATGGTGTCGTTAAGTTACATGGTGGAAAAGTTGAATTAGAATATCACCGAAATTACCCTGTCATGGTCAATCATGCCGAGCAAGTAG
Source organism: Hyphomicrobiales bacterium (assembly GCA_016744975.1). GTDB lineage: Bacteria > Pseudomonadota > Alphaproteobacteria > Rhizobiales > OSC116 > OCS116. The sequence goes on from JADGDI010000036.1 coordinate 9,348, forward strand.
ATGTCGCTGCCGATATCGCCGAGCTAATTGTCGGCAAAGATAATGTTGACCGCAATGTTTCAGCCAGTATGGGTGCTGAAGATTTTGCATTTATGCTAAACAAACGCCCCGGCGCGATGATTTTTATATCACAAGGCCCTGGCCCAGAGTTACACCATCCAGAATTTAACTTTAATGATGAAATAATACCAATCGGTGTATCTTTTTGGGTAAAGCTAGTCGAAGAAAGACTAGCAAAGTTAACCTGCTGAAATGAGGGTCTGTATCAATAAGAGGCAGCACAAGCGTAACACACCCGATATAAAAACTATTATTAATTCCTATTTATAACCCATTGATGCCCCGCTTTTTGATGGAAAAAACCATTCGCAAATGGTTCATCAATTCCTGTATCTCGAATTTGGACTAAAGCCTCTTGTGCAGTTATCTCTTGCTTCATCAGTTGATTGAAAACACGCGCGGTTGTAACCATGTCATTGCTATGTGGCGATAACCTGAAATATTCAACTCCTAATTGTTCAAGTTCTTGCAATTCATGTGCCAAATTCATAAAGTTATATGATAATGTTTGAATACCATTAATCGCTAAGAACTCTTTGTTATCAAGAGTTTTTAGTAGCATACCATCCGAATCCTGTTCACACACAAATCGGCAATTATCCTTACTTAGCTTATGCGCTCTTGCATGATAACAACGTGCAGAAAGTGCCAACGGGATGCGACCAAAAATTTGCATTTCTAATGAGACCCCAATTTTCGCGGCGACGCCAGCTAAAACCTCAACTGATTGACGCGGTAATTCGCAGGGTAAACTTGCATGATATGCACCTTTTGACACTAAATATTTAAGCGTCTCTTCATTGTAGACGTTCATCATCGGTCCTAAGCGATGAGCCTGACCTGAAATATGCAATAATCCAGAAGCATCATTTACTTCGATCTCTTCATCTTCGCTCATAGAGCAAAAATCGTGAATGATTTTTCTATCGCGTTTAATAAGCACTTCGGACAATGTCGAATAAACCACCTTTTTGCCTGCTCTTTTGAGCTTGTCTGCGACACCCTCGTAATGTTGGTCAAAAAACACTGCGCGCTTAGAGCAAATAACTTCGCCCAAATATACTGTATGGACATCCGTTTCATCGGCAATTTTTTTATAAAAATCTAATTTTTTATCAACGGACCAATGAAATAATATGGGTCCGATCGTAAGCTTTGCACTCATTTTTATCTCCATTTTTTACTTTTAAACGCGCCTTCAGTTTGTTTATGGCCCTCGGTAAGTGCAATGAGGCTTGCAATGTCGGGTTCGTTTCCGTTCATAATATTATCTACAGCGGTACGAAAAGACGTCACTACTTTTTTGACGTAGGAGCGACTGCGTTGACGACCTTCAATTTTTAAAGCGCAAACTCCAGCCTCCATTAAATCCGGTAACAAATTTCCTAAATTAAGGCTTAAAGGTTCTTCAAAGGCATAATAGCCCTCATCACGCGGGGCTGCATGGTAACGCCCCTTACAAATTGTTGGATAGCCAGCATTTTCGTTGCGCCCAAAACAGTCAATTGTAAAATCACCCAATTGAGTTGAAAGGTTTTGCTGTTCATCTTGCACATAATTAACTTGGTTAGCGGGCGAACAAACCCCATCCATATTGGTTGAAAGGCCGGTTATATAATTGGTTAAACTACAACGACCTTCCACCATCAAGCCGTGATTGCCAAAAATAAAAGTTTCTATTTCACAATTTATCTGCTGTTTAATATCTTTGATTTCAGCAATTGTTAAAATTCGTGGTAAAACCACACGCTTCACCCCAAATTGTTGGCAATAATAATTCAATGCTTCTGGCGTTGAAGCGGCTGCCTGCACTGATAAATGCAAGCGAATGTTGGGGTGGTTAATTGCAATATAATTGGCCAAACCGATATCAGCGACAATAAATGCATCAACCGCAAATTTTGCCCCTAGATCTATCGCATCTTTCCACAATTGAAATTTTCCTGCTGGTGGGTTGGTGTTCACGGCAAGTAGAACTTTGGTGCCGTTTTTATGGGCGTGGGTAATTGACTTCTGCATCTCATCTGGCGTGAAATTTAAACCCGGAAAATTCCGTGCATTGGTAGCATTTTGAAACCCGCAATATACTGCATCTGCTCCAGCTTCAACGGCTGTCCGCATTGATGCAGGTGTACCAGCTGGGCATATAAGCTCGGGCCGTTGATAAATTTTTGTGGGTTTGTTTTCTTTAACTAGAGTAACCATAATTATGCCTCTTTTTGCCGTAAAAATGATAAAACTGACCGACCTACGACGCCAAATACATCGGCAATATCACTAGCCACGCTGCCCTCAACATCGTCTAACGCATTTCGCAAACACACGACAGCTTCTGTATCACCCCCAATGCTCAACGCTCTATTAAAGAATAGGGCGTCACCATCATGCACACCATCTAACATGCTTAGTAAAAACAGGAATTTACCTTCAATTACTGCATCATATTTTGGTATTTGGGTAGCTTTGAAAATTTGCATTGTTGGTTTATTTTCATCGGGTATAAGTAAGGCCACTAAGGGAATGTTGGTTGGTTTTATTAAATATTTTGTTTTTGTATGTTTGCCTAAACGGGCAAATAAATGAGGATGTTTTTGTGCTATTCTTGTGGTAACCTGTTGTGCAATTGGCCGTAAAATAAACAATGGCACGGGCTTTAAAAGAATGGCTGGTAACCGCTCAAGACGTTGACTGGACATATCACCCTCATGGATATTTTTAAACAAATCTGAATGAGTGTTACTATCACATGAATTCAAAAGCATTACTAAAAATTGGTAGTTTGTTGAAACTATTGATGTCCATCAAAATATTGGCCCTACATCAAAATATTGACCCTACATGGATACCTTAATTTATGTTAGATCAATTGACCTTACTCTTATCAATTTCATATACAGATTATTCGACTATAATATTTTATGCAACTAACACAATCTGTTCCATAGAAGCTGATGATTTACACTGACAGTAATTCGCACCTTAAGGTAGAGTTTAAAGTGGAATGCTAAAAGAGATTAAAAATATTGCTTGACAATTATTGGATAAGGTGAAAATTATATAAATGAAGTGTGAGTGATTTTTTAGCAAAACAAGAGACCATATACAGTGATTCTTACTATATTATTATTCTTAATTGAAGCTGGGGTATAAATTGACCTTAGTTTTTTTTGGAGTCTCTAATCTAACTGCTGAAGAATTACCAAATAAATATTACTTTTTGAATGTTTCAAAAAGCATAATGGGAGGGAATAATGAAAAAGTTCACTTGGATAACGACCCTTATTTTGGGGTTACAACTGGGGTTAGGTGTTGCCTATGCAAAAACGCCATCAAACACCTTAGTTATAGCAGATTCTATCGATGATGTTATATCACTCGACCCGCAAGAGGTTAGTGAAATTGGTGGTGTTATGACGACCAATCAAATTTATCAGCCTTTAGTGAGTTATGATGTTAAAGACCCATCAAAAATTTATGGTGTTTTGGCTAAGAGCTGGTCGGTTGCTGAAGATGGTGTTACGTTTACTTTTAAAATGAATATGGATGCAAAATTCTCATCTGGTAATGCAGTTACTGCTAAAGATGCAGAATATTCATTGCGTCGTTTGGTGAAGATGGGCTCTCGTACTGCATTTATCATTACTCAATTTGGGTTTAATAAAGACAATGTTGATGCAAATATTGTAGCGACAGATGATGAGACTTTAGTGATGAAAATTGCTGAACCTTATTCGCCTAGCTTTTTCTTATATTGCTTATCGAGCTTTGCTGCAGGTGTTGTAGATTCTAAAATTGTAATGGAAAACACAGTTGATGGCGATTATGGTAACGCATGGTTAAAAGCTAAAAACACAGCTGGCTCTGGGCCATTTGTTCTTAAATCTTGGAAGCCAAAAGAAAGCATTACATTACAGCGTAATGACAATTTTTGGGGTGAAGCGCCTGCGCTGAAGCGTATTGTATTGCGCCATGTTGCAGAGAGTGCATCTCAACGTTTATTGCTTGAAAAGGGTGATATTGATATTGCTAATAAGCTTGGTCCTGATGACCATGAAGCGCTTGCAAGCAATAAAGATATTCAAAAGATTTCTGGTTTGTCGGGTACTATATATTATATGGGCTTGAACATGCGTAACAAACATTTGGGTAACCAAAAAATACGCTTAGCGATGAAACATCTTGTCGATTATCAAGGTATTGTTGATACTATTTCTCGTGGGACGATGGAAATACATCAGACAATGATCCCGCGTGGTTTCCTTGGCGGAACGGACTATAACCCATATACTCATGATCTTGATAAAGCGAAAGCATTATTAAAAGAAGCGGGTGTTGAAGGTGAGCTAGAATTTAATATGGTGGTTTGGAATTCTGCACCTTATACTGATTTTGCTCAGGCTATTCAAGCAACGATGGCAAAAGCTGGTATTAAGCTTAACCTTGAAGTGGTTGATGGTAAGCAGTGGTTAACACGTTATCGTAATAGTGACCTTGATATTTGGTTAGGCTTATGGGGACCTGATTACCCTGATCCACATTCAAATGCTAAAGCATTTGCAGTGAATACAGTTGATACACCTGATGGTTCTGACGGCCTTGCTGAACGTTTTGGTTGGACTAAGACCGGCGTTTCTAAACGCACAATGGCTGCGGTGCGTGAACTAGACACTAAAAAGCGTCAAAAAATGTATGAAGAAATTCAAGTAGAACATAGTTTGAATTCTCCATTTATTTATATGTTCCAAGAACTAAGAGCTGTGGGTGCGCGTTCAAATGTAAAAGGTTTTTCCCTTGGTACTACATTTGCAGATGACCGTTTCTGGCTTATTACTAAATAACATACAATTATTCTCGGCAAATATTAATTTGCCGAGAACACATTCATGTTGAGGTGGCTATAATGAATAGTGTTAGTATATGGCGCTTTGCCAAGAAAATTTTAGAATTACTTATTACTGTTATCATTACCTTATTAGGTATTGCGACCATTACATTTTTTATATCTCGGATTGTTCCGATTGACCCTGTTTTATCGATTGTGGGTGAAAAAGCACCGCAAGAAGTTTATGATCGAGTTTTTATTGAGCTTGGGCTAGACCAGCCTGTTATTATTCAATTTTATAATTATGTTGTTGGTATTGTACAGGGAGATTTTGGCACATCATTTGTGACCACTCGCCCCGTTATTGACGACCTTATTACGTTTTTCCCTGCCACGTTTGAACTTGCTACTTTGGGTTTGATTATTGGTATTATTACCGGAGTTAGCGCGGGTGTAGTTGCCGCAGTTTGGCATGATAAATGGCCTGACCATTTAGTGCGTATTGTTGGGCTTATTGGTTATTCGATCCCTATATTTTGGTTATCGCTTATTGCGCTTTTAATTTTTTATGCCAAGTTAGGGTGGGTTGGCGGCCCAGGGCAGCTGGACATTGGTTATGATGATATTGTAGACCCTGTTACAGGTATGATATTAATTGACAGTTTAATAGCTCAAGAATATGAAGTTTTTTGGAATGCCGTTAGCCATATTGCGTTGCCCGCAATTTTGTTAGGCTATTACAGTTTGGCTTATATAAGCCGTATGACGCGTTCGGTAATGTTAGAGCAATTATCAAAGGAATATATTTTAACGGCGCGGGTAAAAGGCATTAGTGAATGGCGGATTATTATTTTTCATGCGTTGCGTAATGCTGCTATCCCATTGGTAACGATTATTGCTTTATCTTATGGCGGGTTGTTAGAAGGTTCGGTGTTGATTGAAACGGTATTTGCTTGGCCAGGGCTAGGGAATTATATTGCATCTTCATTGCTTAGTGCAGATATGAACGCGGTTATGGGGGGGACTATATTGGTTGGTGCTATATTTGTATTTTTGAATATGTTGACGGACATGATCTATAAAATATTAGACCCAAGAGCGGTTTAAGAGGAAGCTTATGACACAAGAAAATACAGTTAAACCAAGTTTTGACGGTAAAAAAAGACATAGTAAAGGGCAGGCACGCAAAATTGAACTGCTTAAATTTTGGCAACGATTTAAAAAAAATAAACTGGGTGTATTGGGTTTAGGCATTAGTGTTACTTTGGTGCTTTTAGCCGTTTTTGCGCCATTACTGGCGACACATGACCCGTTTGAACCCTCGTTATATGAACGGTTAAGCCCGCCAAGCTTTAAATATTGGTTAGGTACTGATGAAATTGGGCGAGATATTTATACTCGGATTTTATATGGAACGCGGCTTACCTTGTTTATTGTCTTGCTGGTTATTTTAACCTCGGCACCGATTGGCCTAATTATTGGTGCAAGTGCTGGTTATTTTGGTGGCTGGGTTGATAAAGTAATGATGCGAGTTACTGACATATTTTTATCTATTCCAAAGCTAATGCTTGCCTTAGCGTTTGTTGCTGCTCTTGGACCTGGAATTGTGAACGCTGCGATTGCGATTACACTTACGGCATGGCCACCTTATGCGCGGCTTGCTAGGGCTGAAACATTAGCCTTGCGTAATGCAGATTTTATTAGTGCTATTCATTTGGCTGGTGCCTCGAACCGACGGATTATTTTCAAACATATTATGCCGATGTGTATGTCGTCAGTAATTGTGCGAATGACATTTGATATGGCGGGTATTATTTTGATTGCGGCAGGGCTTGGTTTTATTGGCCTTGGTGCGCAGCCGCCTTTGCC
>JADGDI010000036.1:16108-25048 GCA_016744975.1 Hyphomicrobiales bacterium
CCTGAATGGGGTGCGATGATTTCGGCTGGTCGTAAATTTATTTTTGATCAATGGTGGGTCGCTGCAATGCCTGGTATGGCGATATTTATTGTTAGTTTAGGCTTTAATTTATTGGGTGATGCATTACGTGATTTGCTGGACCCGCATTTAAGGAGCCGCTCATGAGTGATCATCTGGTTAAAGTGAGTGATTTGCAGATTGGCTTTAAGAATGAAGAGGGGGAGCTAATTCCTGCTGTGCGTGGGTTGTCGTTTACTTTAGGGCGCGAAAAATTAGGCATTGTTGGTGAATCTGGTAGTGGAAAAAGTTTAACGGGTAGAGCGTTGCTTGGTGTTTTGCCACCCAACGCAGTGGTTTCTGCTAGTCATCTATCATTTGAAAATACAGATTTGTTAACGGCGCCATCTGCCGAATTGCGTAAGTTGCGCGGTCTTAAAATGGGGATGATATTACAGGACCCTAAATATTCGCTCAACCCAATTATGAAGGTTGGAAACCAAATTATTGAGGCCATACAGGTTTCTAATAAAATATCAAAAGCTAAGGCTAAAAAAGCGGTTTTTGATATTTTAGAGGCGGTAAAAATAAGAGATGTAAAGCGAGTGTATAAGCAATATCCGCATGAAGTCTCTGGTGGAATGGCACAGCGGATTATGATTGCCATGATGCTTGTGCGTAAGCCAGATTTACTAATTGCAGATGAACCAACTTCGGCATTAGATGTGACGGTGCAAGAAAGTGTGCTCGATATATTAGACAATTTAGTAGATGAGCGAAATATGGGACTAATTTTTATTAGCCACGACCTGAACTTGGTTAGTCGGTTTTGTGATCGAGTTTTGGTGATGTATTCGGGGCAAGTTGTTGAAGAATTAGTGGCTAGTAAATTGCATGATGCTAAGCATCCTTATACGAGAGGGTTGATTAACTGCATGCCAACGTTAAACGGTTCGCTTGAACCATTGCCTGTTTTAAAACGTGATCCATCTTGGTTAGGTGCAGCGCAGATAGGTAGCGGGAAATGATTTCTATTAAAAATTTAAATGTGTGGTTTGGTCAAGGTGATGACCGTGTGCATGTTCTTAAAGATATTAACCTTGAAGTAAAAGCGGGCGAAAGCTTTGGTTTAGTGGGCGAGTCTGGTTCTGGGAAATCGACAATTTTAAGAACAGCACTTGGATTGGTTGATGACTGGAGCGGTACGATTTGTATTGATGGAATTGATACGCGAAATGGTGATTATAAGAAGCTTATTCGGTGTGCTCAAATGTTGTTTCAAGACCCTTATGCCTCGCTTCACCCACGATTTATTGTTGGTGATACGATTGCAGAAGTAATGAAGATTAACAATATTAAAAATTACGAACAGCGGATTATTGAACTGCTTGAAGCCATTGGATTAACGGCTGATCATCAATATAGATACCCGCATGAATTATCTGGTGGGCAACGCCAACGGGTTGCTTTAGCACGCTCTTTGGCGTTAGAGCCAAACGTATTATTGCTTGATGAACCGACCTCGGCTTTAGATGCGTCTATCCAAGCCGAAATGCTTAATTTGTTGAATGAAATTAAGACAAGGCTTGGGCTCACTTATATGATTGTTAGTCATGACATTGCCGTGGTTTCATATATGTGTGACCGTTTGGCGGTTATGTCTAACGGAGAAGTGGTTGAAACGTTGAGCCGTGGGCAATTGCGAGGGCAAGACAGCAAACATGATTATACAAAACAATTAATTAGCGCGAGCCAGCGGTAATTTTAAAACTAAGGTTAGAATGATGACAGATTTTATAGACATAAAACAGCAAATTGAAGCAAAGCTTGCATTACAGCCAGAGCAGATAAATATTGCTGATTTTAGTGAGCTTTTTAAAACTATATCTGATGAAATTTATAGGCAAGTTGGTTTTAAGCTAATTACATTTACGGTTATTCACCCAGATAATAGCCATGTGATAAGATTGTTTTCGAACCAAGCTGATGCCTATGCACTTGAAGATACGAAGCCTGTTATTGTGGATGAATGGTATGAAACCGTTATTGGAAAAATGAGGCCGTTTAAAATATCGACAATAAAAGAAATGATGCCTATTTTTCCTGATTATCAAAAAATTGCTGACATGGGGCTAGGTTCTGCTATTAATATGCCAATTTGTTTGAATGATAAATGTTTGGGGACGGTTAACTTGTTAGACATTGAAAACCACTATGAACAAGTGAACTTTGAACCATTATTAGCCAGTTGTCAGCCTGCTGCTAAGATATTTGAGGCTTATCGACAACAAAACTGCGTATAGAATACTGCTAGGATTTTAAATGAGCAACAACCAAGAATTTAATTTGAATGATGCAGAACTTTCTGAGAAATTGGGTGAAGCAATTCGCTTTAAACGAAAATCTATTGGCAAAACCATATTGCAAATTGCAGAAGAAACGAACCTTTCGGCTAGTTTTATTTCGCAGATAGAGCGTGGGCGTTCAACGCCTTCATTTGTCTCGTTTTTTAACATTGCAAATGCACTTGGCAGTAGTATGGATGATTTGATTAAGTTGCCAAAACAAAATAACACGGTTACTCGCAAAGCAAGCCGTCAAGTTTTTAATTTGGGAGACCCTAAACGAAGCTATGAAAATTTGGCCCCTGGTTTTAAAAAAGCATTGTTAAATGCCTGTATTATATATGTGCCTGCGGGGCATGTTTCTGAGCGGTTTAGCCATGTGGGTGAAGAGTTTATTTATCAATTAAAGGGCACAGTTGAACATACCATTGGTGATGATAAATTTACGGTTTCTGAAGGGGATACAATTCACTTTGACTCTAAGCGAACACATAGTTCGATTGTTGGTGATGAAGATAGTATTGAATTATGGGTTGGTACGATGCCGATACTTGATAATTAGGTTCTGATCATATCGCGGTTTGATTATAAATTGTCAACTTCTATGGAATAGATTGAGTTAGATGCATAAAATAGGGTTTTAGTTTATCGTAAATCACTCAAGGAGTAAAGATAAACAAACCTAGCTTGTTCAAACATCAATTAGTTCTAAAGTATTCGAAGACGGACACTGAATATGTTAATTGGATATGGAAATAAAGGTTTAACATGGCTAATAAAAACATCAACGATTCAGACTGGGAAGAAGGCAGTAACTCTGAAGGTCAGTCTTGGCGATTCTTAGACCTCAGTGGTGAACATTTAGGTGTAAGAGTTGAAGAACTTCCTCCCGGAGGGACTTCGAGCACTCACCATTATCATACTTCTGAAGAGGAGCATATTCTTGTCTTAGAGGGTAGTGCCACGCTAATATTGGGGAATGCAAATAAAATACTGCAACCTGGAGATCATGTATGCTTTTTGGCTGGCAAAGAAGTTGCTCACCACATAGAAAATACGACATTGGAGCCGTTTAAATTCTTAGTGTTTGGAGAACGAAATCAACAAGATGTGGTTATCTATCCAGAAAAAAATACCATGATGGTCAAAGCTCTTGGCTGGAAAGAGTTTAATTGCAACCCTATCGTTAAATCTGATGACCCAGAAAGCTGCACATAACAATTTTTGTAATGTAAATAACCTTGAGTAGATAAAACTCTACTATGCCTTAGACAAAAAAGTATATTTTACTAACTTGAAGAACAGCTTGGCAAATTATCAATTAAGACGCTTTTATCAAACAATCTTTAAGTGGAATATTTGAGTTTTTAAGTTTAGGAATATTTAAAACTAAATTCTGGGATATCACTTTTCGAGTCGCTGCGATATCTCTAGGGTAATTAAGTGCAATACAGCCAAGTAAACTAGTATTATTATGAAAAAAACAAACCCTTGAACCCGCTGCCTCATATATCCGTACAGTTTGTTCCAATTCATCACTACAATTCCCAATCATTTGAACATTTTCTAAATATTGATTTGACCAGAACCAATCTGGTTCAGCTTTTCTAGCTGGCATATTTGAAATGGCCCTAGCTGCATCCTCGGCAGAATGGTTTGCGTTTTGCCATGACTCTTTACGAACATTGCCTAAATGGGAGTAACGTGCGCAGTCTCCAATCGCTAATACCGAACTATCATTAGTGTGGCCATCTTCCGCAACCAAAATACCATCGTCACAATTTATCCCCGCATTTACAGCAAGTTGATCATTGGCAGTCATTCCAATTGAAACTATTATCAAATCAGGTCGAAAAACATCATTTGAGGTTTTGATGTCACCAGTTTCTAACATTTGAGGTAATTCACCTAAATGTACTTGCACACCATTCTCTTCTTGAATTTTTTCTAACTCATTGGAGAGCCAAGTTGGCGAAACCCGTGAGCATAATCTGTCCGAAGCCTCATATATATGGACTTCACAACCAACTTGTTTGCAAGTTGCGGCCAGCTCCAACCCTAGCCAACCTCCGCCAATAACAGCTACTTTTTTTGCCGTAAGCAACCTTTTTGACAATTCGTCGGCATCTGCTTTAGACCGAATGGATATAGTTATCCCACTAAATACTGCATTTGTTTTTATCTTAGTTGCAGAACCGCCTGTCGCAAAAATTAATTTATCATATTCTAGCTTTCCACCATCCCAATTTATTTCTTTTTTTATTATGTCGATATTTTCAACTTTTATGCCTAAATTTAATTTTATATTTTTCTCATTGGCTTGGCTTTCATTCAGGATTACCAATTTTTCAAAATCCACTTCGTTTTTGACATATCTTTTTGATAATTCAGGGCGCTCATAGGGCAGATAAATTTCATCCCCAATGATATTTATTTCGCCTTTAAAACCTAACTCTCTTAATTCTAAAGCTAAACCAGCTCCTGCTTGTCCAGCGCCTATAATAACTATTTTATACATAATGAATTTTCCTTCACTTTATTGTTTCAATATCCTAAGGTACTGCAGAACTTAGGGGATATAGGAATTTGACGGACCAAAATAAAACAAAAGCTTGCCGTAAGCCAACTCAACGGCTTAAAGATAGTCCTTTGAATGAAGAAGACTGGGTGGATGCCGCTCTCCAGATATTGGTTAGTGAAAATGTTCGTGGGATTCGCATTCTTGCTTTGTGCAAAAAGCTTGGTGTTACCAAAGGCAGTTTTTATTGGCATTTCAACGTAAGAAATGACCTTCTTTTGGCAATGCTGAAAAGCTGGCGGCGCAAGATGACTGTGAATGTTATTAAAACAATCACGCGATCTGGCAATACCGCTTATGAGCGTCTTCGTAATTTGATCTCTATTCCGCGCAGGCCAAACTCTCCAACATTTGCTCAAGTTGAAATGAGTATTAGAGATTGGGCGCGGCGAAATGATATGCCAAGAGATGCAGTCATTGAAGTTGATCAAATAAGAATGGAGTATTATATCAATCTGTTTATTGATATTGGGTATAGTGCTGAAGAAGCAGCTTCTAGAGCTTATCTTACTTATTGTATGATGATGGGGGATGCAATTTTGCATAAAACTCTCAGTAATGTTTCCCATGACGAATTTTTAGATGGCGTAATGAAAATTATGGTAGATAAGAAATAATTTGATTGTTTGAAGTGATAAAAATCATCACCTCAAATACCTTATTTCGACTTAGATAAGTCTAGAGCCACGTCTACTATCATGTCTTCCTGACCGCCAACCATTCTTCGTTTGCCCAATTCTACAAGTATTTCTCTTGTGTCTAAGGCAAATTCTTCGGCAGCATTTTCTGCATGACGTAAAAAGCTAGAATATACTCCTGCATAACCTAGTGTCATGGTTTCTCTGTCAACTCTAACAGGGCGATCTTGCAGCGGACGAACCAGTTCCTCGGCAGCGTCTTGCAATTTAAATAAATCACATCCATGCTTCCAACCCATCAAGTTTGCAACAGCAATAAAGGCTTCAAGCGGAGTATTTCCTGCCCCAGCGCCCATGCCTGCCAAAGATGCGTCTACTCTTGTTGCGCCATTTTCAATTGCAACTACAGAATTTGCAACAGATAATGACAGGTTTTCATGCATATGTGCACCGCGTTGAGTATCTGGCTTCAAAACCTTATTATATGCATCGAACCTAGCTTTTACGTCACGCATTAACATTGCACCACCTGAGTCGGTCACATAAACACACTTCGCCCCATAACTCTCCATTTTTTGTGCTTCTCCAGCCAAAGCATCTGGCGGTGTCATATGAGACATCATTAAAAATCCAGAAACATCCATGCCCAAATCCACCGCCGCTGCAATATGCTGTGCTGACACATCTGCTTCTGTTGAATGCGTGGCAATTCGAACAGATGTTACCCCCAAATCAAATGCTTTTTTAAGGTCATCAATGGTTCCAATGCCAGGAATGAGCAATGTCGTTAGCTTTGCATTTTTACAAACTTTTGCGGCTTCTGCAATCCAATCTCCATCGGTATATCGGCCAAAACCATAGTTAAATGTTGAGCCCGTTAAACCATCTCCATGCGCTACCTCTATCGCATCGACACCTGCTTCATCTAAAGCCTGTGCAATTGCCCTTACATGACCTAAATCATATTGATGGCGCAATGCGTGCATGCCATCTCGAAGCGTAACATCTTGTATATAAAGTTTGTTCATTTAAGTAACCTCCACCCAATTGCGTTTTATGGCTAACCGTTCTGCGGTACGTAAAGCAGCTGAGGTCATAATATCTAGATTACCAGCATAAGCAGGTAAGTAATGTGCAGCACCTTCCACTTCTAGATATACTGACACTTTTAAGCCCGTAAACTCTTTACTCATTTCTGGAATTTTCAATGGTTTATTATCTCCAATCCGTTCAAATTGAACTTCTTGTTTAAGCCGATAACCTGGCACATATTCCTGTACATCTTTCTCCATTTGCTTGATTGAGTCACGAATTGCATCTTTATCCGAATCATCACATAGACAAAAAACTGTATCGCGCATAATCATTGGTGGTTCAGCAGGGTTTAAAATAATGATTGCTTTACCTCTCGTTGCACCACCAACCTTTTCGATTGCATTAGCAGTGGTTTCGGTGAATTCATCAATATTGGCTCTTGTCCCAGGCCCTGCTGATTTAGAGGCTATAGATGCTACAATTTCACCATAATGAACTTTTGAAACTCTACTGATTGCTGCCACGATAGGAATGGTTGCTTGACCGCCACATGTCACCATATTCACATTCATTTCATCTAAATTAGCATCGATATTCACAGATGGAATTGTAAAAGGCCCAATGGCTGCGGGTGTTAAATCTATAACTTGTTTACCATCTGCAATGAGAGTTGCTGAATGATGTTTATGCGCACCTGCAGAAGTAGCATCAAAGACAATTTTAATATCTTTATATTCTGGCAAGTTACGCAAGCCTTCGAGACCCTCATGGGTTATCGCAGAGCCCATGCGTTTTGCCCGTGCCAAGCCATCACTTTTTGGGTCAATGCCAACCATTGCGCCCATTTCCAAGCTCTTTGAAAGGCGCATAATTTTTATCATTAAATCAGTTCCTATATTTCCAGAACCAATTATAGCCACTTTAATTTTTGACATTTCAAACTCCAAATTCAATACTTGTTTCGCCAAAGCCTTCGATATTTGCTACAAATTTAGCGCTAGGAATTGCAGCAACCATTGGCCCTAATGCACCAGACAAAACAACATCTCCCTCACGTAATGGACTCTTCGTTTTTGCCATTACTTGTGCAAGCCATTGCAAAGCATTAAGTGGTGAGCCTAAACAGGCACGCCCTACTCCCTCGCTCACAATTTTTTCATCTAATGTCATCTGCATTTTACAATTTAGCAAATCAACTTCATCTAGCCGTTTTGGCGATGGACCAAGCGTAAAGAACGCAGATGAACCGTTATCAGCAACCGTATCAACAAATTTAATATCCCAGTTGCCAATTCTAGAACCTACTATTTCAAGGCAAGGAACAACATACTCTATCGCACGCATAACTTCAGCCACTGTGCAATCTTCATTGGGTAAGTCTTTATTCAAGATAAAAGCCAGCTCTGCTTCTACCTTATATTGAGCGCCTTCGTTCCACGGAATAATACTGCCATGTGGCATGTCCATATTAGCAAATAGCGCACCATAGTCAGGCTGATCTACACCCAATTGTTTTTGAACAACGGGGTTAGTCAGGCCAATTTTACGGCCAATTAATCGTTGACCCTCATTTAACCGCCTAACCGTATTAATTTCTTGCACTGCATAGGCAGCTTCGGCATCTGCCAAATAATCTCTAATAGGGTTGATGGATAAACCAGTAGCCTCAGCTTCTGCTAATGCCATCGCAATTTGTTCATTGGTCATAGTTTTTCCTTGCCATTATATTGAAAGAATTTGGTTTCATTTGGTTGCTAATTGTTTCTAAATATCCAGTAACTAACCCGTCAACAATTGATTTTATGGTTTCAGACTTTGTAATAGCGCCAACACCTTGCCCAGCGCTCCAAACATGCTTCCAAGCTTTCACACCTGAATGCATATCACCGGAAAAATCAATTTTAACTTCGGCTTTCATATCATCTAAATTAAAACCACCAGCATCTAGGCTTGGTTTCATCCAACTCCCTAAAGCGCCTGTAATTGCTCTTGATGCAACAAGATCTTCCATATGGCATTCGATTACCATTTGTTTATACGCATCTGAAATAAGCGTTTCTGATGCGGCAAGAAAACGCGTGCCAACATAAGCGAAGTCAGCGCCTAGAGTTTCAACCGCGCGTATTGCACAACCAGTGCTAATGCCACCACCAATAATTAGGGGCCCGTCAAAAAACTGCCTAACTTCTTCTATAAAGGGTATCATGGCATATTCACCTGTGTGGCCGCCTGCCCCAGAGCAAACCAAAACAAGGCCATCTGCACCTTTTTCTAAGGCTTTTTTTGCAATTTCAGCTCGTGGAAGTTGAGCTGTTTGAGTTGTTAATTCTTGATTTACTTCTTCAAG
>JADGDI010000037.1:0-6387 GCA_016744975.1 Hyphomicrobiales bacterium
CCGCAAAGGGCATACCAACAAGAACCAGCAATCAATTTTTTGGGGTTGGCCCAATTACCGACATGACGGTTGACGAAATGGCCTCGCGCCGTCTTAAAATTGAGTTTGATGCTTGGCTTGAAGCCACCTACCCAAAGCTTGATGACAAGGGTGCAAAAATTGGCAATTATACCACTGCCGAGCTTGCCCGTGGCATGCATAGAGGTTACCCTGCCGATAAAGTATTGTTGGACATGATGGGTGAGATGAGTCGTTATTTTCAATTCCCAAAAAAAAATAAAATCGCCATCGGTCTTGGTGGCGGCCATAGTGGGTTTAGTGTTGCTGCAATGCATTTGCTTTCTGCTAACAAACCTGACCAAAAAATATTTGTTGATACACCAAAGCCTGAAACAGCTGAGGCTAAAAAATCTGGATTTTTCCGCCAATCTTGGGGCGCTCAGCTTTCTGAAATGTTGATTCAAGCTAAAAATGGCGACCCTGACCGACTGCATTTTGCCGGCGATGAAGGCAACATCCCTTCTGCTGACATTCTAAAACAAATGGGCATTAAGTTATTTTTTGGTGTTGGCCATGAAACCACTGGCGCAACCACTTATACCGAAACTGAAATTAAAAATTTACTGGCTTGGATCGACATGGATCCTGTCAACCATCATGCAGTGATTGATAGTACATCTTTATTAGGCGCGATGCCTTGGGCGGATGCGGTAATTACCGAAATGTTTGATAAATGTTGTATATTTACCCCCTTCCAAAAAGCCATTGGGGGGGTGTCTGGTTACTTTATTTTTGCCATGACGCCCGAGGCGATGGACATGATTGACGACAATATGAAAAACCCAAGTTGGGCCATTCCGCGTCAGTTAAAAATCGCCTGCCCGACGGATATGAAAATGCCGTTATCATCGGAGCTTAAAACCGCTTTAGGCCCTGTTTATGACCCTGCAACTAAAAGCATGTTGGGCGGTATTATCAATACATTCTCAACATTAGCCTTTGCTGAAACAACCTTTGCTATTTTGCGTAATGAGCGCAATATTGGCACGGTTAAGCAGCTCAATCAACGTGCCATGGTCAACCGTGACTTTGTTAGTAAATGGGTAGAAAATAACCCATTATTTGACCTTGGTGTTAAACATGCGCCTTCTCGGGGTACTGCAGTAACTTTACTTAAAGTGGTTGACCCAGACATTACCGACCCTGCCATGCATGACCGTATCATTGCCGAAAGTAAAAAATTACTTGGTTTTGATGGTTTAACCCACCCCAACGGTAGCCATGAAAAAGGCTTAGATGTGGCACGTTATGTGAATGCATTCCCTGGCACAGATGGCGATTACCGCGCTTGGATTGGCGGGATCCGCCCAGCGGATGACATTCCATCATTATTAGAAAATTTAGAATATGCCTATCACCGTGCCAAAATATTGGTACTTGAGCAAGAACTTGCAAAAGACGGCGTGACATTTGAGGCACAAACTGTGCTTGGCGGTGACGCCCGCCAAGATGATGCATCACGCGCTTATAAGATTTTGATTGCCGACCTAATTGGTATGAAATTTGATGACAATGCCAAACCTGACCATAGTGACGTTAAAGCCTATATAAACGCCAAAGGCGGGGTTTTTCATGAGGCATCTCAAAGTGATGTTAGCGACCTTAAAGCTGGCATGCATTTCTTCTACCAGCCAAACTTATCGACTAACGATGAATTAATAAACGCTTCTGGCAACGGGCAGTATGACGCGGTGATTGCTGCAGCGACCTTTTTACCTAGTGATACAAAATTTGAATTTGGCGGGGTGCGCATTGGTGCTGGCACTGGCAGTATGGGTTCAAGCTCTTGGGGAGGTGGAGATGGCACTGGCGGTACTGCACCATTGATGAACACGCCAAGTTTCAACTCTCGTACCACCGCGCAAACCGCTATGAAAGCCTTGCTTAAAGTCATGCCAAACCTTGCCGTTCAAGAAATGCATGACCGGGTTTGCGCAAAAGATTTTGATACAGGTAAAAACCTATGTGACTACCCAACTACAAAAATTGAGTCCAAAAAGATAGCCGTGATTGGATATGGTAATATTGGCCGCGAAGTTGCCAAACTTGCCAAGGCATTTGGCATGGAAGTGGTCATCTTTGCCCGCCCAGCTCACAAAAACTGGATATTATCTGAGGGCTTTGGCTATGCGTCAAGTATTTTAAAAGCCTGTACAGATGCTGATGTGGTTAGCCCACATTTAGGCCTAGGCGCATTTGATCCTGCAACAAAAACCTTTGCCAATGCTGGTTTAATCAATGCAAAAATATTATCTGCGATGAACTATGGCGGCGTTGTGATTAACTATGACCGTGGTGAATTGGTTTGCACCAAGGCATTGGATGACGCTTTAGCCTCTGGCCAAATATCTTATGCTGCAATTGATGCCGACTTATTTAAAGACGCTGAAACAGGTGATTTATCAGGCCCGATGGTGCCATATTTGGACATTTACCCCAACCATATTGGTAAGATGGAATTATTGCCCCACGCAGCGGCAGATACCGAGCATTATTCGCGCCTTGATGGTGCCAAACAAGCGGTTGACCAGATATTTGATGTCATTCAACATAAGAGAGTGATTAACCTAAAGGGTGATTTACCGGCTGGGTATACCGATGGCAAGGCGCTAACGGTTAATGGTGTTGGCAAAGTAACGCCAAAAGACATTGGTAAATTATCGGCCGATGAACTGATACACATTCGTGCATTAACCGAACAATTAGCGGCCTTTTGGGGTAGCATCGAAGCCACTAAAGATTTAGATCGCCGTGCGGATTTAATCAACAATCACGCCAGTGATGCGACGATGAATGCCAATCAACTGATTGATTTTTTAAATAAAAATGGCTTAAATGGCCCATTTAATATTTAATCGTTGATGCATTAGAGAAAAGTGAGCGTTTATGATTTAAGCGCTGCTTTTTATATTTGAGGTTTATATGAATGACCAAAAACAACAATTAAAATCTCTATTTGAGGCAGGTATTGCAGCAGTATCTGGCCATCAATCGGTGATTAATGCCTATCATGAATTGCAAAGTTTCAAACCTGACTTGATCGTTGCTGTTGGCAAAGCCGCCTCGGGCATGTGCCAAGGCGCCCTTGATTGTTTTGGTGACACTAAAGCCATAGTTGCCACCAAATATGGCCATAATGAACAGGGTTTAATCGCCAAACTCAATGTCACCGCCATTGAATCTGGCCATCCAATTCCTGATGAAAACTCATTAAAAGCTGGTAAAATGCTGATTGATGCCATCACTAAAATGCCCACTGACAGCAGCCTGTTATTATTGATTTCAGGCGGCGCTTCGGCAATTGCTGAAAGTTTGCCAGATGATGTAAGCTTGGCTGAGTTTAGGCAATTAACTGAAAAAATGGTAAGCGAAGGGCTTAATATTGGTCAAATCAATACCAAACGCAAAGCTATTTCAAAGATTAAGGACGGCAAATTACTATCACATTTTAAAGGTAAACGCGTTATAACCTTAGCAATATCTGATGTTGAGGGTGACGACATATCCATAATCGGCTCTGGTATTGGCGATATATCCAAATGCAATTCAGAGGCGACTTATAAATTAATTGCCACCAATGAAATTGCTCGCATGGCAGTTAAGCATCAGGCTTTAAAACAGGGCTTTGACGTAAGACAAAATGTCGAAACCCTCTTTAAAGACGTGTTTGAGTTAAGTACTGAAATTGGTGATTTTTTGAACAAAGCAGAAAAAGGCATTTATATTTGGGGTGGTGAACCGACCATTATATTGCCTAAAAACCCTGGTAGCGGCGGGCGCAATCAATCACTGGCTTTGGCATTAGCACAAGAAATTGTAGGCACGGATCATATAACCATCTTAATTGCGGGCACTGATGGCAGCGACGGCCCAACCAATGCGGCAGGTGGCATCATTGACGGCCAAACCTTTAAGCATGGTCAAGAGGCAAAGCGCGCATTAAAAGCCGCCAATGCAGGCTCATATTTACGTGAATATGATGATATATTTATTACCGGCCCTACTGGCACAAATGTAATGGATCTTGTTATTGCGCTGGTCGAGTGATGGATTTCAATGACAGAGCCAACAAGTGAGACTGGGCTATAATTTAAGTTTTACAAAGCTTGCAAAAATAGAGCTATCAATTTGAATCAGTTGTTTTGCCCTCCACCATAAAATAAGTGATGCTAAAGAGTTACTCCCGCTATAAGCACAAGCCACTACGAGTAACCCATATTTTGAAAATAACATAATTATGATAACAGCCGACAGGCTTAAACATAATAACATTACCAAAGCCGTGATTTTTTGATGGCCCCGCATGGATAGCAGTGAGGCGGCTGGTCCAAAGACCGCCCGCACCAAAATACTGATTGAAACGATCAGCAAAAGGTTGCGGCCTTCTTTAAAACTTTCACCAAATATACCCAACAATATATCACCCAACAGATAAAATACCAGCATAACGACCAATGCATAAGCAACTGCAATCTGGTTCATTTTATTAAGATCTTTCCGTAATTTTATGCCAATATTTTGCTTGTCATGAGCGATAATTTTAGGCAAATAAAGCATATATAAGCTTCGCACGCCAAAGCCTGCCAACATTCTGAAGCGAAACACAATATGCAAAATTGCTAGGTTTGCGGGGCTTGCAATAAAACCAGCAATGACAATATGCAATTCGATGAATAAATCCATCACCAAGCTGGTTATAACCCACGGATAAGCGGTCTCTTTCCATTGCTTAATTTCATTCTGCTTAATCTTATAACTGGACTTTAAACTTATCGTCATAAAGTAGCTTTTTTGCACCCTATAGACCGTAAGCAGCGCAGGCAGCATCACCGCGATTGCAAACAAAGTCATTAGATATAATGCATTCATTGGAAATTTTAGCAGCGTCGCAATTGAAACCAGGCATAAAAACACCATTGGCTTTAGCAAGCTATCGGGCAACACTCCTTCGCTTTGACGCTCTAAACCTACCAAAACACCACCATGAAATTGCACCATACTTGTACCGATTACAATCATGCCAAATGCCAACATCAGCTGTATATTTTCTATGCTAAAATCTGTTAAAACAGCACCATTAGTTCCAGTCGACATTTGATATATTGCAAATATAGCCACCACCCAAAAGCTACCAATGGCTATTTTCTTTCGAGAAAATTGCACAAAGCCTCGTAATAAGCCATTGGCACCCACAGCATTATACCGTGCGGAAAAAAGCGTTGAAACTGCGGGTAGACCAAAAGCTGAAAATATAGAGAATATACTGGATATTGCTAAATAAAATGAAAGATTACCCAAAATATCAGCGCCAAAATAACGGGCAATCAATAAGTTTGATATAAATGCAGCGACCGAGCCTAATAACCGCCCACCTGCAAGTGCTGAAAATAACTTAATCAGTCGACCATCAAGTTTAATCGCCATGTTTATCAACCCTCATCAACTTAATGCGCTTTAATTAACTTTTTTACCCAAGCTCGTAAATTTGCTTTTAAATCTTTAGCAAAAAATACAAATTGCCCTATTAAACGCGCTTTCATATTGCTTGCATAATGATAATTAGCAGGCGTAATGGCAATATTACCTAGCTTACCTACAAAGCCTTTTTTAAACTGATGTAAGCCTGAATCATTATCATTGCCACCCAAGTCATACCAGTTTATGGCTTGTTGCTGGCATAAATATTCAGAAACCCACCAATGCATGGCATAGCCTGCTCGTAAATTTAACGCACGCTCATCTGTTGCGCCATATAAATAACCCGCTCGCTCTCCACTTAAATCAAACACACCACCTGCCGTTAACTTACCTTCATGATAAACCAAAACAATTTTTGGTTTTAGTGCGTTTGTTTGGCCATTCATTAAATCTTTTAATGTATAGATCGCGCTATGATCATCAAAGCTCTTACGGCTTAACATTTGATGATATAAGGCCATAAAGTCATCATAAGCTGCCTTGCCACTAGCAAACTTAATATCAAATTGGTTTTTCTCAGACTTTTTTAAATGTGAGCGCCATTTTTGATTTAGGCTTTTGCGCAATTTATCGGCAGTAAGCTGACAATTTACCAAATATCGCTCTGGTGCAGATAGGGTTTTACCAGCCACAAAGCCAAGCCTCTGCAATTGATTTAAAATAATTGGCTCTGCCTCTGAAACACCTATCTCAGCATGGGGCATAACGGTGAGATATAGGCCTAAATTATTAGCAAACTCTTGACGGATTTTGCTCAAAATAACTCGTAAATATTGTGGATTTTCCGTCATGTTATGCCGCCGCCATACAGGTCCCCATTTGACAATTGCAAGCCCTGTGCTTAAAAGT
>JADGDI010000037.1:6397-9360 GCA_016744975.1 Hyphomicrobiales bacterium
GTTTAATAGGCAAAACAATCACCGATGCACCGCCAATTACTTGATTTTGATGATAAAAAACCACATTTTTTACTTTATCATCACCCCAACGAAGGCGGTTAAAAATATCCGTTTGCTCATGCACCACATCACTAAATTCGGCCGCCAACGCATCCCATTTCGCGCCATCTAAATAGCGCATCTCAACCTGACTTGCATCTAGCTTTGCTGGCATCACATCTATATTTTTAACTAAATTCATCTGATCATCCATTGGCTTTATGCCAGACACGTTTAAAGGCTTTAGAAAAATTTGGTATTTGATCTTTTAATGCCATTAGTCCAGGCTTTGGATCTCTGATTGAAAAAACCATATGTAAATTTGTAGTACCCGCCGCTAAAAGTGCAGTTAAAACCCAAGATACCGCTTTTAAACCAGTGATTTGTTTGTTAAGCCAAGCAATCTTTGCACCTTGAATGTCACCACATGTCCAAACATATTTAATACCAGACTTGCCTTCAAAATAATGTTGGTCTAAACTAATATTTTGAACCTGTTTGACCAATATTTCACTTAACTTCAGTCCAGCATATTCTGGCAATGCATGATTGCCCGCGATGCGGGCATTTATTTCTAAAAAACTAACTTTCCCTGTCTCTTCATCCACCAAAAATTGTACACAGCCTATGCCACTATAATTCAGCGCTTTGATTAATTTTATACTATATTTTTTTAAATTATCCATTGGTTTTATCGTAATGCCTTCAACCGCTAAACCTGAGCCATCAGGACTATCAGTGCGCAAAATAACCGCATGTAAATAGCGATAAATTTTGCCCCGATCTGCCGCAAAATAAATATTATGACGTTTGCCGGACGCCTTTTTCTGCAAAATTAGCCCGCTTTGTTTTGTTGGCCAGCTTGGTAGTTCGGCATTAAGTGCAGCATCATTTTCAATGAATAAAGCCTTTTTATCATTAAGCCTTAAAGTCGATGACTGAGGCCTAATTACCAATGGAAAACCTAATTGTTTGGCTTTAAAAACCAGCTCAATATGATTTTTTGCCTCAGCAAATCCCGCAGTTGGCACATTCTCACCCTTTGCTAACTTCATCATAAATATTTTGTCCAAGCATTTCTGAACCAATGATATTTCAACCATTGCAACTGCTACTTTTTTGGGCAATAAATCTGGGTGATTGCCTAAATAAACTACAAAATCTTCCGACACTGGGAATACCAAGTTAATGTGATTTTTTTCGATAAATTCTGGCAATGCTTTGGCAAATTCTGCGCCTTGACTGGCAATTGAGGGATGCAGCCAAACTTCATTGACTGCATTGCAATATTCAGCACCGCCATCACAGCCTTCAAGCCCTGATATGACCCGGTAACCGGCAGATGAAAAATAGCGCGCAAGTATCAACGTTGGTCGATAATTACCCAACAATAATACAGTTTTTTGTGTGGAGCTTTTCATTTTTGCCCCGTGGCTATATGGCGCAAGTAAACATAAAGGCCACTGATGTGAAAAGCCGCCCAACAAAAAATACCAAAAAAGTTTGCACTTAAAGCAAACAAGAAATATAATCTTTTTGTTGAGTCATTGGCAAATATCGCAGCACAAAACAAGCAAATGACCGCTACAGCTGACCAAATCATAATGCCTAAATTTAAAATTTTGAATTCACCTGATGAATTTTGCATAATTCTCTTTCATTTTACATGCTTAAACTCGACTTATTTGACCCTATTAATCTACCCATGGATTGTATAATTCACCCGCTTGAGCAGTGTAATAACCATAGTAGAAGATTTAATTCTCTTCTTTAAAGATAACTTTATCTTAGCCATGCTTATATGAAGTTTGCCCCGCCAACTAAATGCTGCAAAACTGTCAGACAATATTAATTTGGTGTCGCACCACTGAGCTTTATAGCCTTCATCTCCTGCCATAAAATCATAATATTGAATGCCAGCCCTGGAAGCGAGTTCCATGGTTTTAATTAATAAAATTAAACCTGGAGAACAGTTCGGTTTAAAATTAGCATCATATGCAGTAACGAAAAGTGAAAAACACTCTTTTTTTACCATCACTATTTTACCTGCAATTAATTTTCCATCAACGAATAAACCATAAATACGATAAACTGGTTGTCCTGAGGATTCATTTTGATGTTTTAAAACATCATATAAAACCTCTTTAAACGGTAATTTTGTAAATGGGTTTCTATCGCCATTCATGTTCAATTGCTCAGATTTCCATTGTAAAATTTGATCTAATATTACAAGTTGCGCACCTAAACCCTTAACACATCTAAAATCAACCTTACCCAAGCGATTTAATTTATTAAGTTTTTGCCTCACTCTTTTACGTGCGCTTGAACTGCGCAATTGACCGTAAAAGTGCGACCAGTCTTTTTGAAGTTTTAATCCATGTGATGCACAGCTGCTTAATAAAACATCTGACGCACAAAATTGGTTTACCATCCCATTATAATTTTGTGGCTGGCGATCCAAATGGCAATAATCAATAGAACCATCATAATTTCGTATGGTGTTCCAAATAAAGTCAATAATTGTTTGATCTAGCTTTTCTAAAAATCGTTTAGACCATAAAGCCCCATTATAGTCGCTTATTTCATTTGCTTGCCAATATAAACCAACCTTATTGCCATTATTTTTACGAACCAACGGCATTATCATCGATAAGGCACCATTTTCATAGATCAATACAAACAAAGGTCTTATATTTTTATTTTGTTTGTTTACATCAAGCCAAGCTTTAACCCATGTAAGCTCTTGAAAAACTGTGTATATTGAATTTTGTTGGAATTCTTGCCACATTTTATCAACCTGTGCAATATCAATATCATCAACAACACTTTCCGCCATACTAAAAGGTACTGATACTGTTGTAAATACTTCTCCATTAAAGGTTGATACACGACCGTCCCTTGAACCAAGCCACATATTATTATTT
>JADGDI010000037.1:9370-24436 GCA_016744975.1 Hyphomicrobiales bacterium
TTATCAACCTGTGCAATATCCTCATAAAATTTTATTTCAATATCCGCCAATTTTATAGAATTTTTATTAGCCGCATCAGCATCATCAAGGCAGATATTGTTGCTTAAGATTTCATAATCATGCTGAGGGCTTGAGTATTTTCTTACAACAGGCGGGCGCAGAGTTTGTTGCATGGCTTCAAAAGATGACATAAAATAAGCTCGTGAGTAAGTTATAAATAATAGTAGCTAAAACAATATAGGTTATTTATCCAATTATATAGGCCAATGGTGCATTTATCGTTAAGGCTTCCTAAATATACAAATCGCCTTCATATCACCTATAATTGAATTAATGATTGAAATTACACACGATAAGCACTAGTAAAAGCTATTAAAAAAGTAATGATGGAACTTTATTATGAATAACCCATTGATGCAGGATTTAAAGCAGAAGCTGGTTGATAAAACAGCTACCATTGCCATAGTTGGCGTTGGTTATGTTGGCCTACCACTTATCTTACGCTATTCGCAACTTGGCTATAAGGTTGTTGGTATCGATATCGACCAAAGCAAGATTGACAGCCTCAATGCTGGTAAAACCTATATTGAACATATTAGCGATCACGCCATTCAAACTGCTTTAGAGCGGGGTTTTACTGCCACCAGTGATTTTAGTAAAGCAACTAAATGTGATGCTTTAATCATCTGTGTACCGACCCCATTAAACAAATATCGTGAACCAGATTTAAGTTATGTTACCAATACCGTAGATGCCCTTATACCGCATTTACGCAAAGGCCAAGTTATTTCGCTTGAAAGCACCACCTACCCTGGAACAACCGAAGAGGAGTTGCTACCACGAGTAGAGTCAACTGGCTTAAAGGTTGGTGCGGACATCGCGCTTGTTTATTCTCCCGAGCGCGAAGACCCAGGCAACCCAAATTTTGAAACCCGCACCATCCCTAAAGTATGCGGTGGCCATACCCCAACCTGTTTGGAAATCGGCATTGCATTATATAGCCACGCCATTGACCAGGTTGTGCCTGTAAGTTCGACCAAAGCCGCTGAAATGACCAAATTATTGGAGAATATCCACCGCGCGGTTAATATTGGTTTGGTTAATGAAATGAAAATTGTTGCCGATAAAATGGACATTGATATCCACGAAGTGATTAAAGCAGCTGCAACCAAACCGTTTGGGTTCACCGCTTATTACCCAGGCCCAGGCCTTGGTGGGCATTGCATTCCGATCGACCCATTTTACCTAACTTGGAAAGCCCGTGAATATAATTTAAACACCCGCTTCATTGAGCTAGCTGGCGAGGTGAATGCCAGCATGCCCAATTGGGTGGTCAATAAAACAGTGTTAGCACTCAACACTAAAGGCAAAGCGGTTAATGGTGCTAAAATTTTAGTGCTTGGCATTGCCTATAAAAAGAATGTTGATGACATGCGCGAATCGCCATCGGTTGAATTGATGGAATTGTTGGAAGAATTAGGTGCAGAAATTGCTTATAGCGACCCACATGTGCCTAAGTTCCCACCCATGCGCGAGCATAGTTTTGACCTGAAATCTATTACATTAACCCCTAAAACCATCGCTGCATATGATTGCATATTATTGGCGACCGATCATGATAAGTTTGATTACGACATGTTAAAACAGCATGCACAAATCATAATTGATACCCGTGGTAAATATTTAACCGCTGCTGACAATATTATTAAAGCCTAGGCCATAATTTAAGGAATTATAATGACAAATTTTGCTCTGATTGGCGCGGCTGGATATATCGCCCCGCGCCATATGAAAGCCATTAAAGACACTGGCAATAATTTACTTGCAGCATTGGATAAAAATGACTCCGTTGGGGTGATTGATAGCCATTTCCCTGCAGCGCAGTTTTTTACCGAATATGAAGGCTTTGACACCCATTTAGACAATTTAAAACGCAGCGGTACAAATATAGACTATATTGCCATTGCCTCACCCAATTATTTGCACGATGCCCATATTAGATTTGCACTGAAACACAAGGCCCATGCAATTTGCGAAAAACCTTTGGTACTCAACCCCAGTGACATTGACGCACTTAAAATTGTTGAACAAGAAAGCGGTAAAAGCGTTTTTAATATTCTGCAATTGCGCTTACATAAAAGCATTATTGACCTAAAAGCCCAAGTTGAAGCAGCCGTTGCAAAAGACCCCAATGTGGTATTTGATGTTGACCTGACTTATTTAACCAGCCGTGGCAACTGGTATTTTACCTCTTGGAAAGGGTTTGACGAGAAATCAGGCGGTATTGCAACCAATATAGGTGTGCATTTTTATGATATGTTAGGGTGGGTATTTGGTGCACTCAAAAAAAATAAAGTTCATTTAAAACAAGGTGATGCTAACGCAGGTTATTTAGAATTTGAACATGCACGGGTGCGTTGGTTCTTATCCATCAATTATGATTATATCCCTGAGGATATTAAAGCAACTGGCATGCGTACTTATCGCTCTATTACCATGGATGGCCAAGAAATTGAATTTTCAGCAGGCTTTACTGACTTGCATACCGATAGCTATGAGCATATATTAGACGGCAAAGGCTTTGGACTTGAAGAAGCCCGCAATAGCATCGACATCGTCTCAAGCATTAGAGCGCAAGACATTGTTAAAAACGACTCTGACATGCATCCATTTGTAAAGCACGTATTGGCTAAATGACCGACTATTTTAAACATGACACCGCAATTATTGACGATGGGGCAGAAATTGGCTCAAATTGCCGAATTTGGCATTTTGCCCATATATGCGCCGGTGCTAAAATCGGCACGGGTGTATCACTCGGTCAAAATACCTTTGTTGGTAATAAAGTCACCATTGGAAATGATTGCAAAATTCAGAATAATGTTTCTGTTTATGACAATGTCTATTTAGACAATAATGTATTTTGTGGTCCCAGCATGGTGTTCACTAACGTCTACAACCCCCGCTCAGGCATTGAACGCAAGAACGAATATCGCGATACAATTGTTGAAAAAGGCGTTACATTTGGTGCAAATTGCACCATTATTTGCGGCATCACCATTGGTCAATATGCGTTTATTGGCGCAGGTGCAGTAATTAATAAAAATGTAAAACCTTATGCGTTAATGGTTGGCGTACCTGCTAAACAGATTGGCTGGATGAGCGAATTTGGTGAACAGCTAGACCTGCCTTTATCTGGTGATGCTAGCGTGATATGCAACCATAACGGCGTCACCTATCAGCTTAAAAACTCAAACCTTTACAAAATAGACGGCTAAGATATGCAATTCATCGACCTTAAAGCTCAATACCAACATTTAAAACACAATATAGACCAAAATATTCAGACGGTGTTGGATCATGGCAAATATATAATGGGGCCTGAGGTTGCAGTTTTTGAACAGAAGCTTGCCGACTATGTTGGGGTAAAGCATGCGATTAGCTGCGCGAATGGAACTGATGCGCTACAATTATGCATGATGCTGCTTGATGTAAAGCCTGGCGATGCGGTGTTTTGCCCAACATTTACTTTTTTCGCCACCGCAGAGATTATTGGGTTTGCTGGAGCAACGCCAATATTTGTGGATAGTGATGAGCGAACTTTCAACATCTCGCCCGAAGATTTAGACCGCCAAATAGCGCAGGTTTTATCAAAAGGCAAGTTAAAGCCCAAAGCCATTATAACCGTTGATTTATTTGGTTTGCCAGCCGATTATAAGGCACTTGAAAAAATTGCTGAAAAATATAATATCCCTTTGATTGAAGATGCTGCCCAAGGTTTTGGTGGCGATATAAATGGTAAAAAGGCTGGCAGCTTTGGCACGCTAGCAACCACTAGCTTTTTCCCCGCCAAACCGTTAGGCTGTTATGGCGATGGTGGTGCAATCTTTACCGATGATGATGACTACGCAAACATGCTGCGCTCGCTACGCGTGCACGGTAAGGGCGCTGATAAATATGATAATATTCGCATTGGCATAAATAGCCGTCTAGATACGATACAAGCCGCAATATTAATTGCCAAGCTTGACGCATTCCCTACTGAACTGGCCGCCCGCAACCAATTAGCCACAGCCTACGCCAGCGCATTGGGCGGCAAAAACAACCTAAATATACCATATGTGCCAAAAGACTATTTAAGCAGCTGGGCGCAATATACAGTGGTTTCTGATGATCGAGATGACATCATGACCGCTTTAAAAGCCGCAAATATTCCATCGGTTATTTATTATGGAACTTGCATGCATCAACAAACTGTTTTTAAATATTTAGCCGATCAGCAAGGGCATTATCCTGTTTCTGAAAAATTAGCAAAAACTGTATTTAGTTTGCCTATGCATCCTTATATGCAAGAAGCAGAGTTTAACCAAATCATTCATGCATTAACAGGCAAGTCAAAATGATTCAGCGACTTTTGCCAAAAACAGAGTTTGCCAAACATGTCATTACATTAATGACCGGCGCCTCTGTCGCGCAAATCATTCCACTTTTATTAAGCCCTATTTTAACAAGGTTATACGGCCCAACCGACTTTGGCGTTTTTGCCATTTATTTAAGCGTGGTTGGGCTATTCTCAGTCATCGCAACTGGGCGATATGAGCTTGCAATTGTACTTCCCAAAAAAACGAATGATGCCTTAGCGTTGGTTAAATTATCTTTTATAATCACCAGTGCAATTTGCCTGTCAGTTATTTTTGCTTTAATTCTTTTTAATCAGACTTTTCTGGATTTGCTAAAAATTGACCCGATAAAATATGGTAACATTCTCTATTTTTTACCGATCAGCGTGTTTTTTTTAGGTTTATTTCAGGCATTAAACTATTGGTTTAACCGTAAAAAACGTTTTGCAAAAATCACCATTGCCCGCGTTAGCCGTACATTTTTTGGCAATATCTCGCAAATTGGTATTCATTACACAATTTTATCCAGTGGGTTAATTGTCGGGAATATTATCGGTGTGGTGATTGCCAGCATGATTTTTATTATCAATTTTTTTCGTTTAGAATGGCAACGATTTTGGCAAGTGTCGTTTAATGATATGAAAAAAAATGCACTGATATACAAGGATTTCCCTTTAATAAATAGCTTTCATGTTTTTTCCGATCTTGCAAGAACCTCATTATTTGCATTGTTAATTTCATATCTTTTTGACAATGCAACACTGGGATTTTACGCTTTATCACTAAGGGTTTTACAAGCACCCTTAGGGGTCATTGCCTCATCTTTTGGACAAGTTCTATACCAGAAGTTCAGTTCTGTTAAAAACCAAGGTGGTAATATCTATGACGTTGCAAAACCAATCATTAGCAAGTTACTGCTATTCTCATTGCCATTTTTTACCTTTTTGTTCATTTTCGGGTCTGAAATCTTCTCTACCATATTCGGGCAAGAATGGGCAGTTGCAGGGCAGTATAGCCAGATAATGATACCTTATTTATTTGCTAATTTTTTAGTGTCACCCATTTCGCAAATACCCGTTATTTTAAACAAACAAAAGTCATTTTTTTTGATCAGCCTTTTTGGCAATATAACCACGCCAAGCCTACTTATATTGTGTAGTTTTTTAGGCTATGATATTGAACAAAGTCTAACCATCATCTCGGCTTTCTTGACCTGCTTTTTTGTGTTTATACTATTTTGGTTATTGCATATTGCTAAGGAGCAGAAATAATGAGAGTGATCTTAACAGGCTTGCCTTATTTTGCTAAAAAAATCAGTCAACAATTGGCCGAATTTGACCCAAAAAACCACTATATTGCTTTGAATAGTTCTGCACTCATTATGGATAAATTAAAATTCTTCTTTCTAATTTTTTTTAGTCAGACTTATTACATACATGGTGGCGCGGTGAACGCCAGCAAAACGTTGGATTTAGCGCTATTATTAAATAAAAAAATTATTATGAATTGGGCGGGGACTGATGTTTTAAAGGCAACTGAGATTGTTAAGGCTGGCCTTGCTAACCCCAAATATATCAAAAACATTCAGCATTATTGCGTTGCGCCATGGCTAAAGGAAGAGCTTGCCGAGATAGGCATTGATGCCACAATATTAGATGTTACCGCGCTTGACACAAAACCAAAAGTGGCAGCTTCCATCACAAAAGATTTTACCATTTTGACCTATATTGGAAAAGGTCGAGAAGTTTTTTATGGCATAGAATCCATCACTGACTTAGCGGTAAAAATGCCCAATATAACCATTCGCATTGCTGGCATTGACGATTATCCTGATTTGCCAAAAAACATAACCACACTTGGCTGGGTGGATATGCAAGCAGAGTTTGAAAATTGTAATTTATTCATTCGTAACGCCCAACATGATGGCATGCCATTTACTGTGATTGAAGCATTAAGCCACGCCAAACATGTGATATTTAACCAGAAGTTTGAGCATACTCAATACATTAACAATGATACGGAACTATTAAAAAAAGTAACCACCCTTGTTAAAAAGCACCAAAACCAACAATTAGTGCCAAATATTAAAGGCCAAGAATATGTAATAGGCCGCTTTAACAACAAAAAAATACTAACCAATTTGGTTGATATCTTCAATATGTCAGTAAGGAACGTTTAGTACATGCGCAAAAAAACTATTCTATTTTTATCAGCCAATGATTTTAAAGAAAAATCTATTCAGGTAATTCGCAAAACTCCGATCGCTTATGAACAGCGTGGCTGGAATGTAACCTATATCGTGATGCGAGATACAGCAACCAATGGCAATTACTATTATGAAGATATAATCAACCCTGATGGTATTAAAGTAATACGTTTTAATATGTGTTGGTTAGCGCTTAGAAACAAAATTACAAATGGCATCCTACACGCGATCATTACCAAGCTTGCTAGTTTTATCGGCATTATTCAATTGGTTATTCGAGCAAAAAAAATATTGAAAAAAAACGAAATTAGCATTATTTATGGCTATGAAACCCATGGCGTATTAGCGAGTATGCTTCTAAAACTAATGGTCAAAAGAAATAAATATAAATTCATAAACCGCTTTATGGGGACATGGATGACCGATTTTTATGACAAAAAGAAATATTTAAAAATATTATTAAACTTTGATCAAATAATTGCCCTAAGAGCAAAATCTGACCTACTAATTTTCACAAATTGCGGTGTTAATGCCGCCAGAATATTAACCATTATCAAATCAAAAAGCTTGAACGTTCTCAAATATTGGGTCAATGGTGTAGACGAACAAAAACTGCCTAAAGATCGTATAGCCAAATTAAAACAACAAATGGATATCGGCGATGAAATTATTTTTACCAGTATTTGCCGTTTAGTAGACTGGAAACGCATTGACCGAACCCTCGATATATTAGCAAAGTTGAAACATAAAAACTTCAAATATGTGATTGTCGGAGATGGGCATTTGACAGAAACTCTAAAAAAACAAGCAAAACAACTGAAAATTGATAAAAATGTCATTTTTATTGGCGCAGTAAATAATGACCAAGTAAAAAAATATTTGAACATTGCAGATATTTTCATATCAATGGCGGATTTATCAAATGTTGGCAACCCTTTGTTAGAAGCCATAAGGTGTAATAAAATAATTTTCACTCTAAACAATGGTGAAACAGCTAACTGGATTAAGCATAAACAAAATGGTTTTATTTATGATATTAATGACGATATGATAGGCACGGCAGCTGCAGATATAGACCAACTAATCAACGATAAAGTGCAGCAAAAAACTATAATTGAAAATATTAAAATAACCGAAAAGCAAAAATTGTGGACCTGGCAAGAGCGACTTGACACTGAGGTTAAACTGGTAGAAAAGCTACTCTATGAAGATAAAATATAATACGATAATACATATATTTATCGCTAGCAGCGCTATTGGCGTGGCGATAAGTTATAGCAAATTATACTTTTTTCATATTATGTTGCTATTGCTGCTGGCTGGGTTTTTATTTGCCAAAGTAAAATTTGGAAAGTTTAATATGGTTCGGCTACCAACCAACTTTCACCACATGTTCTATATTTTATTTGCCTGGTATTTTGCTACAATATTGTGGAGCATCAACATTGCCTATAGCCTAACTTATCTTTTTTATCTATTTTGCGGTGCATCCATCTCACTTGTTTTGATCTATTATGCCAATGATTTAAAAAAGCAGCTGAAAATATTTAATATTTTGGCTGGTATATTTATAATTGAAGTCATAATGAGTTTGGCTGAGGCATTCTCGAACTTTAGATTACCAATATCGCCATTTTCGCCATATGTAAAATATTTCGGACGATCCATAACCTATAGTGAAGACAATGACATTGATGTCATTAGCATATTATTAAATTCGCCAACTGGGTTTGAGTGGAACCCCAATAATTTGGCGATTGCAATGGTTATTATTTTTCCGTTTTTTTTACTCGCCAGTAGAAAATGGATAAAACTTTTAGGGTGTCTCTCTATTTTAGCAATCATTGTAATGACTGGCTCTAGAGGGGCTTTCATTGCACTAAGTCTAGTGATAATGCTATATTTGTTTTTCCTGAACAAAAAACTGTTTATTCTAACCATCATAATTATTCCGATTTCAATTGGTCTTATTTCCACAAATATCGACGCATTAAAAAATAGTGACAATGGTCGGATTAGAGAAATGGCCAGTGCATTTAGTGTTTTATCCAGCTATCTTACTCAAAATGAAGGCGGAAGCGACTCGATTGGCACCAGACAACAGCTTATTAAAAATGGTATTAATGCACTGGTTGATTCACATTATTTAGGCGTTGGCGGTGGGGGCTCTGTTGCAGTTCAGGAGCTCGCTGGCAAGGTGAATGGAAAAGTGACCAGCATGCATAATTTTTGGGTTGAAATGTTGGTTGACGCAGGGCTGGGTTTCACCTTAATATTCATCATTTGGTATATTACGGTCGTCTTTAAATTATATATGATTTCTCATAATAGCCGAGATGAAACTATAAAATACCATGCAAGTGCAACTTTTTTATCGATGGCTTCGTTTAGCATTGGTGCTGTAAGCGCGAGTAGTGTAATATATTTTTTC
Source organism: Hyphomicrobiales bacterium (assembly GCA_016744975.1). Taxonomy (GTDB): domain Bacteria; phylum Pseudomonadota; class Alphaproteobacteria; order Rhizobiales; family OSC116; genus OCS116. The sequence continues at coordinate 18,408 of JADGDI010000037.1, forward strand.
CCGATGTGGATTATGTTTGGGTTTAGCATCGCAATTATTAACAACCATCAAAAGTTTAAAAATGAAACTATTGTTGCTAAGTGACCCAAATTCTGTTCATACCATAAAATGGGCGACTTCACTCGCTAAACAAGGCATACAAGTCAAAATTTTAGGTTTGAGGCAATTAACCGTTAATGACTATTTTGAATTTAGCAATATAGATGTGGTCACGATTAGCGATAACCAATCAAAAAGTGGGGTTTCTTCAATTTTAGCATTGCTAAAGGCACCGCAATTGTTAAAACAAACCATAGCAGAGTTTAAACCCGACTTGCTGCATAGCCATTATGCATCAAGCTATGGCTTATTTGGAGCAATTAGTAAATTTCACCCATTTATAATTTCATTGTGGGGCAGTGATGTTTTTGAATTCCCTAACCAGTCTTTCTTAAAAAAACTGATCCTCAAGTTTAACCTATCAAAAGCCGACAAGATATTATCTACGTCAAAAATCATGGCGGTTGAAGGTCAAAAATATACCACTAAACCAATAGATATAACGCCTTTTGGTATAGACCCGACTAAATTCACTCCGCAGAAAGTAAACTCTATTTTTAAGCCAAACGACATCGTTATCGGCACGACAAAAAATTTAGAGCATATATATGGCGTTGATTTATTGATTGAAGCATTTCACATTGTTAAAACAAAATATAGCAATTTACCGCTAAAGCTATTATTGGTTGGTAGCGGCTCACAACGAGAATTGTTAGAACGGAAAATACTGAAGCTTAACTTGCAAGGATCTGTTATTTTCACCGGCAAGGTGACGCATTCTGATGTTGCAAAATATATCAACATGATGACCATATTTGTTGCTAACTCGCGCGCTGAAAGCTTTGGTGTATCGGTTGTTGAAGCATCATCTTGCGAAAAGCCTGTAATTGTGGCTAATGTTGGTGGATTGCCAGAAGTTGTTGTTGATAATAGAACGGGATTAATGGTTGAAGCTGAAAATGCAAAACAGACGGCAAACGCCATTGAAAAGCTCATATTAAACCCTGAACTCATAAAAACTTATGGCATTGCTGGGCGAGAATTTGCTTTAAAAAACTATAATTGGCAAGATAATGTCCATCAAATGATCGGCATTTATAAAAAGGAAATTACTTAGGATGAAAATTGTTACTATTTTGGGTGCTAGACCACAATTTATTAAAGCAGGTACTGTAAGTCGAAAGCTACTTGAGCATGCTGAAATTGAAGAAATTATCATCCATACTGGGCAACATTATGATGCCAATATGAGTGATGTTTTTTTCGATGAAATGAAAATCCCCAAGCCGCATTATTTTTTAGGCATTGGTGGTAAATCACACGGTGCTATGACCGGCCAAATGATTGAAAAAATTGAAGAGGTTATACTGAAAGAACAACCCGACTGGATAATGGTTTATGGCGATACAAATTCGACCCTTGCAGGTGCATTGGTTGCCAGCAAATTGCATATAAAGCTTGCCCATATAGAAGCAGGACTTCGGAGTTTTAACATGCAAATGCCCGAAGAGATTAATCGCATTCTAACAGATAGAATAAGCAACATATTATTTTGCCCAACCGATAGCGCCATTCAGAACCTTGAAAATGAAGGCTATAACAAATTTAATTGTAAAATAATAAAATCGGGCGATGTGATGCAAGATGGTGCATTATTTTATTCTGAATTAGCGGTTAAACCCAACATTGATCTTAACGATAAATTTATTCTATCAACCATTCATCGTGCTGAGAATACTGACGATATTCATAAATTATCTGCAATCATCGCGGCGTTAAATGAAATTCACAAATCCTGCCAAATTGTGCTACCCATACACCCACGCACCCGAAATATCATCGCAGAAAATAACATTCAAATTGACTTTAAAACCATCGAGCCTGTTGGATATTTAGAAATGGTTTGGTTGATTAAAAACAGCAAATTAATCATGACCGATAGTGGTGGACTACAAAAAGAAGCCTTTTTCTTTGAAAAGCCCTGCATTACCCTTCGCGAGCAAACCGAATGGGTTGAACTTATTGACCATCAATTTAATATTCTAGTGGGTTCTGACAAACAGAAAATTCTAGACACTTATAATGGTGCAACTTTTAACAATGATTTCTCTATCAACCTATATGGTGGTGGCAAGGCCTGCGATAACATCATTAACGAACTGCTATCTTATGAATAAAAATATTTGGATCATCAATGAATATGCAGGTCACCCAGAAATTGGCATGGAATTTAGACATTTTTATATGGCCAAGGAATTAAACAAGCTTGGGTTTAAAACTACTATTATTTCCAGCAGCTACTCACACCTTTTTACAAATCCGCCAAGCCCAGGTTATGATACCCGAGATGGTGTGGATTATTTGTGGCTTAAAATGTTCAACTATAAAAATTCGCACAATAAGTTGCGGGTTTTAAAGTGGTTTCTATTTTGTATTAAAATTTTATTCTTGCCCTTCAAACTCAAGAAGCCAGACACAATTTTGGTCTCGCCCATGGCACCCTTTTGCATTTGGCCGGCTTATATTCTGGCCAAACTATATGGCGCAAAATTAATATATGAAGTGAAAGATATCTGGCCATTAAGCCTACAAGAACTGGGCGGATATAAAGCCAGCCACCCATTGATTAAACTAATGTCATGGGCTGAACGTTTTGCCATTAAACATGCCGACCATATTGTTTCTAACTTGCAAAATTATGGCACTCATATTAAAAATGATATTGGTCTAAATAAAAAATTTCACTGGATTAGCAACGGTATAGACCTTGATGAACTTGGTGCAATTCAACCACTAAATTCTAATGTCGAAAAATTAATCCCAAAAAATAAATTCATTATCGGATATACGGGTACCGTTGGGGTGGCAAACGCGCTGCCTGACTTTTTGAATGCGGCTTTATTGTTAAAAGACAACCAAGATATTCTATTTGTCATTGTTGGGGATGGTCAGGAAAAACTCAATCTTTTAAAAACATTTGAAAAATACAATAATATATTATTTATCCCCGCCATTCCAAAGTCTATGATACAGGCTGTTTTGGCCAAGTTTGATGCGTGTTTCATTGGCTTGCAAAAAGAAAACCTATTTAAATATGGTGTTTCACCGAACAAATTATTTGACTATATGTATAGCGGCAAGCCGATCGTCTATGCCATTAACTCAGGTGAAAATATTATAGATATTGCCACTTGTGGAGTAAGCGTTGAGGCACAGGATAGCCGCTCTATTGCAAATGGTGTGACACAGATATATAATTTAACAACAACTGAACGAAACACATTAGGCCAAAATGGTAAACGTTATGTATTAGCCAATTTTACATTTCATAAATTAGCTAATAAATTGGCAAAATTACTCTAGAGAAACCTATGAAATTTATACCTTATTCCCGCCCAGAAGTTGGTGATGACGAGATTGCCGAGGTGGTTGATACACTTAAATCTGGCTGGTTAACCACTGGCCCTAAAACCAAGATATTTGAAGAAAATTTTGCAGAATTTGTCGATTGTAAATATGCGCTTGCAGTTAATAGCGCTACAGCTGGTTTGCATTTGGCTTTGGAAGCTTTAGGCATTCGATCGGGTGATAAAGTCATTACGACCGTGCATACTTTTACCGCCACCGCTGAGATTATTCGTTATTTAGGTGCTGTGCCAATCTTTGCCGACATTGAGCCTGAAACCTATTGTATTTGCCCTAAATCAGTCGCGTCATTATTGGCCCGCCATGATGATGTAAAGGTGGTTATTCCTGTGCATTATGCAGGGCAAATATGTGACATGGATAGTTTACTAGAGCTACAAAAGGACTATAACTTTAAGATATTAGAAGATGCCGCCCATGCCCTACCCGCCACATATAATGGTAAAATGGTTGGCGGTTTAAGCGACATTGCTGTGTTTAGTTTTTATGCCAATAAGACCATTACCACAGGTGAAGGCGGTATGGTAACCACCAATGATGACAAGCTTGCAAAACGCATTAAGGTCATGCGCCTGCACGGTATTTCAAAAGATGCTTTTAACCGTTTTCAGTCCACCAAGCCCAGCTGGCACTATGAAGTGATTGCCCCTGGTTATAAATATAATTTAACCGACATCGCTTCAGCCATTGGCATTCATCAGCTTAAAAAGGCACATCAATATAGAGATGCAAGGCAGAAAATTGCTGAAAATTACAACCTTGCCTTTGCCGACTTACCGCTCATCTGCCCAAAAACCCGCAATAGCAATGACCTACATGCTTGGCATATATATGCATTGCAACTCGACACCGATAAATTAAGCATTAACCGCAACCAGTTCATTGAACGATTGATGGAAAAGGGCGTTGGTTGTTCGGTTCATTATATTCCATTACACCAGCAACCTTATTGGAGAGATGCTTTTGAACTAAAGGATGCCGATTTTCCGATCTCTACAAAAATATCAGGTCGGCATTTGAGCCTGCCGAACTTTCCCGCTATGCAAGAAGCCGAAATTGAGCATGTGATAAAGTCAGTGCGCGACATTATTTTAGAAGCAAAAATTAATGATTAAACGCCTATTTGACCTGGCTTTAAGCACTTTTGGCCTTATTATTTTATCGCCATTATTTATTATGCTTGCCATTTGGATTAAACGTGACTCTAAGGGGGAGGTTTTTTACCGCCAAATTAGAGTTGGAAAAAATGGCAAAAACTTTAGCATTTATAAATTCAGAACCATGTGCCAAAATGCTGACCAAAAAGGCAGTAGTTTAACCGTTGGTAACGATGCACGCATAACCAAAAGCGGTGCATTTTTACGCAAATATAAAATGGATGAATTGGCACAGCTGATTAACACCTTAATCGGCAATATGTCATTGGTAGGTCCGCGCCCTGAAGTGCCATTTTATATGGACAAATATAGTCCAGAAATACGAGAAAAAATACTATCTGTAAAACCTGGTATTACCGACTTAGCATCGCTAGAATTTAAAGATGAAAACACCATTTTAGGTGAATCTGATGATTATGAACACACCTATATCCATCAGATTATGCCAATAAAGCAGAAATTTTACCTAGATTATGTTGCCAATCAATCGCTGTTATTAGACATAAAAATTATTCTTAAAACGATTAAAGAAGTTTGGGGATGATGCAATAAAATTATAATATCGGTAATTTTGCAATCACATCAACATATTTTCCATTATGATTATAGCCGACGGCTGCTGATTTAAACAGATCATCAACTTTACCAATGTCATAAACATCACATGCCATTTTTATTTGGTCCAATAACACTTCCAAATTAGGCCAAGTTAGAGAAATTTCTTTAGCAGATAAAATTCGGGCATGTTGGGTTTTAGTGACATTATCGCCAATCAATAGTTCTTCATATAACTTTTCGCCAGGCCTAAGACCCGTAAATTTAATTTCAATATCACCCTCTAGATTACTCACATCGCGGACTGTCAAATCAGCTAGGCTAATCATTTGACGGGCAAGGTCATAAATCTTCACGGGGTCACCCATATCTAACACATACACTTCGCCGCCTTTTGCCATTGCACCAGCCTGAATAACCAATTGCGCGGCCTCCGGAATGGTCATAAAATAACGGATAATTTCTGGATCAGTAACTGTAACAGGCCCGCCCGCTTCTATTTGCTTTTTAAACAACGGTACCACACTGCCTGATGATCCAAGCACGTTACCAAAGCGAACCATTGAAAAACAAGTATTGGTTTTTTCTTGAGCCAGTGCCTGCAATATCAGTTCTGCCATGCGTTTAGAAGCACCCATCACATTGGTTGGCCGTACCGCTTTATCGGTAGAAACCAGTGTGAAATATTTAACCCCATGAGCATTTGCCGCCTTTGCCAAATTCAATGTGCCAAATATATTATTATAGATGCCTTCAACTATATTTTGTTCAACCAATGGCACATGTTTGTAAGCCGCAGCATGATAGATTGTATCAACTTTATACTTGTTAAATATATTCTCAATGCTAACC
>JADGDI010000038.1 GCA_016744975.1 Hyphomicrobiales bacterium
AATTACTGTGTCGCCATCCAAAATACCCGCTTCAATCATCGAATCGCCGCTTACTTCAAGTGCAAAATGCTCGCCATATGACAGCATTTCAACGGGGACTGTTACGTCATTGCTATGGTCTTGAATAGCAGTAATGGGAACACCTGCTGCAATGGTGCCCATAATTGGTACTGGCATGCTCATGGGTTCGGATTCGGCTTCGGTTGGGGGAGGTGGTGCATCGGACAGGCTGCCATTAATGACAGTTGGGTTAAACCCCGCTTTACGCCCAAGACTGGGGGAGGCGGATTCTGGTAATTTGATAATTTCTAAAGCTCTGGCACGGTGGGGCAAACGTTGTATAAAGCCGCGTTCTTCAAGTGCCGTAATCAGTCTATGAATGCCAGACTTAGACTTTAAAAACAAAGCTTCTTTCATCTCATCGAATGAAGGAGAGACGCCTGTTTCTTTAATCCGTTCATTGATAAACATGAGCAATTCAAATTGTTTGCGAGTTAGCATAGTGAGACCTTGAGGATTAGAATCAATTTAGTACAAAACAAGAACTTTATACATGTTCTCATTTTGTTTTACAAGCTAAATGTTAATAATTTGTTTTGCATCTGTTCCATATATTATCATTTTTAGCGGTTAAGCAGGCTTTTGGTTGCCTGTTTAACATCAGCCTGACGCATAAGGCTTTCACCAATTAGGAAGCAGTTTATGTTGTTTTTACTCAGCCTTGCTAAGTCTTTACGGTTATGAATACCGCTTTCACCGACTATGATTCGGTCATCATCTATATAATGCGATAATTCTTCGGACACAGATAGACTGGTTTCAAAGGTTTTAAGGTTGCGATTATTAATGCCAATTAGCGGAGATTTAAGCTTAAATGCCCGATCAAGCTCTGGCTTATCATGGACTTCAATCAGCACATCCAAGCCCAGATCAAACGCTACTTGCTCAAGTTCGGCTGCCAATACATCATCAATCATTGCCATAATTAGCAAAATGCAATCTGCGCCCCATGCACGTGCTTCAAACACTTGATAGGCATCTAGCATGAAATCTTTACGTAAAATCGGTAAGTCAACAACCTTACGAGCTTGGCGTAAAAATTCTGGACTGCCTTGAAAAGATGGCGCATCAGTTAAAATTGACAAGCAAGTTGCACCGCCAGCATCATAAGATTTTGCAAGTTCTGGTGGGTTAAAATCTTCTCTAATTAACCCCTTTGAAGGGCTGGCTTTTTTTATCTCGGCAATTAGCGCAAATTCTTGCTTTGCAATTTTTGTTTTTATGGCCTGATAAAAGCCACGCTTTACTTTTTGCCCCGCGATTTCTTCTGCCAGTTGCTCAAGGCTAACTTGTTTTTTAGCGGCAGCTACTTCCTCACGTTTATAGTTGGCAATTTTATCTAGAATATTCATGAATTTGAGACCTTGACTAGCTTGTTTAAGCTCTTTAATGCTTCACCGCTATCAATTGACTTGGCAGCTATTTCAACGCCTTGTTTTAAATCTTTAACCTTACCTGCTATGATAAGACCAGCGGCTGCATTTAGGATGCAAATATCACGATAGGCCGATTTTTCACCCTCCAAAACTTTGCGCAATGCTGCTGCATTATAATCAGCATCGCCGCCCTTAAGAGCGCTTGCAGGACTGATATCAATGCCATAATCTGTTGGGTTAACTTCAAATGTTTTAACCACACCATCTTTAAGCTCAGCGACGATGCTTGGCCCTGTGACGGTTAATTCATCTAAGCCATCACTGCCATGCACGACCCATACATGCTCGCTGCCTAGGGTTTTTAGCACTTCGGCAATCGGCCTTACCCATTCACGGGCGAAGACGCCTATAATTTGGCGCTTAACGCCTGCTGGATTTGACAACGGCCCAAGTAGGTTAAAAATACTTCTTACACCCATTTGTTGCCTTGCAGGCCCAACAAAACGCATGGCGCTATGATGTTTAATCGCATATAAAAAGCCTATACCCGCTTCGTCAATGCACTGGGTTACTTTAGTGGCATCTATGGTGACATCGACACCCAAAGAGTCGAGCACTTCTGCGCTGCCTGAAAGTGACGATAAGGCGCGATTACCATGCTTGGCAATGGTCACGCCACAACCTGCAATGATAAAGCTTGCTGCAGTTGATATATTATAAGTACCACTGCCATCACCGCCTGTGCCGCAAGTGTCAATTGCATGTGACGGCGCTTTGATTTTAAGAGCTTTTTTTCGCATAATTATAGCAGCGCCAGTTATTTCGTTAACCGTTTCACCGCGTAGTCGCATGGCGCTTAAAAACGCGCCGATTTGGGCATCGCTGGCATCGCCTGACATGATGATATTGAACGCTTCCTTGGCGTCGTTTTGACTGAACTCCTCGCCATTTACCGCGCGGGCAATGAAGGGTTTAAGCAGACTAAAATCCTTAGTTTCTGGTTGTTGGCTGGTTAGTTTCGGTGCGTCCTTACGGAATTTTACGCCTGAAGAAAGCAAAAAATTTCCAATCATTTCATGCCCATATTCAGATGCAATAGACTCTGGGTGAAATTGCACACCGTGAATTGGTTTGTCATTATGACTAATTGCCATAATTACACCGTCATCAGTTTTCGCGGTGATATTAAGGCATTCTGGTAGGCTTTCGGGCTCAATGGTTAGCGAATGATAGCGTGTTGCTTCAAATTGTTCTGGAATATTGTTGAAAATCGTATTTTTAACATGATTGATGGTACTGACTTTACCATGTCTAATTTCATCAGCCCGCACTACTTTGCCGCCATAAACTTGCGCAATGGACTGGTGCCCCAAGCAAACCCCTAAAATTGGTATATCGCCATCTGTTTGTTTGATTAAATCAAGGCAAATACCTGCATCATTTGGAGTTTTAGGCCCTGGTGACAGAATGATTGCTTCGGGTTTTTTGGCAATAATTTCGGCCACAGTAATTTTATCATTACGCCAAACTTCAATATCGCGGGTAAACTCACCAATATAATGGTATAAATTATATGTAAAGCTATCGTAATTATCGATTAAAATAATCATATGCATTCTCCGATCTTAATATATAGACTATTGCCCATAATTTGATGAATTAGCGAGGTTGATGGCTTCTTCAGCGCTGCGAAATAACGCCTGCGCTTTATTTACACATTCTTGATGCTCGCTCTCAGGATCACTATCAGCCACGATGCCAGCGCCGGCTTGTACATGCATTTTTCCGTCTTTTATAATAGCGGTTCTTAGCACAATACAGCTGTCCATATTGCCATCTGCCCCAAAATACCCAACGCAGCCTGCATAAGGCCCGCGTTTGGTGCGCTCTAGCTCCTCGATGATCTCGACAGCGCGCACTTTAGGAGCGCCTGACACGGTACCTGCTGGGAAACCTGCCATTAAAGCATCTATCATATCATATCGTTTATCGAGTTTGCCTGTGACATTTGAGACAATATGCATGACTTCACTATAATATTCCAAGAAGAAACTATCTGTAACTTTTACACTGCCAAGCTGCGCAATGCGGCCAATATCATTGCGCCCAAGGTCTAGCAACATTAAATGTTCGGCCAGCTCTTTAGGGTCTGACAATAACTCTTTGCCATATTCTTTGGTTTCGCCTTGGGTTAAGCCGCGCGGGCGTGTGCCTGCAATGGGCCTGACGGTGACTTCATCATCACGCAACCTGACCAAAATCTCGGGGCTTGAACCAACCACTGCAAAATCATCTAAATTCAAATAATAAAGAAAAGGTGAGGGGTTGATGCGCCGTAAGGCACGATATAGCTCGAACGGTGTCAGCTCAAAGTCGGTTGTAAAACATTGACTTAATACGACTTGAAAGACATCACCAGCAACGATATAATCTTTTGCGGTTTTTACCATGCTTTTATAATCATCCGCAGACATGTTTGAAACAGGTGATTTGAATGTAATTTCTTGTTCCTGTTGAGCAGTTGTTGGCCTTGGACCGTTTAGCAGATCAATCGCATTGATTAGGCGATTAACACCTTTTGCATGGGCTGTTTTTGCGTCCAAATTCTCATCATACCAAACGGCAGTGACTAGGATGATTTCCTCTTTAACATTGTCAAAAATTGCAATCATTGTTGGCCTAAACATATACATATCTGGCAAATCAAGTGGGTCAGGTAAATTGGCATCAACCGTTTCTATCAACTTGAAACTATCAAAGCCCATATAGCCATAAACGCCCATCATAGGGGGAATATCTTCTGGCATATCTATTTGAGACTCATTCAGCAATGCGCGGAGGTTATCCAAACTATTGCCCGATTGAGATTTGAAGTTTTTTTGTAAATCTAGTGCTGTGCGATTGATCTGGGAGCTGTTGCCATTGGCACGCCAGATAATGTCTGGCTCCATACCGACCATTGAATATCGGTCTTTAAAAGTGCCTTTATTGACTGTTTCTAGCAGCATACAATTGCTTTTATCGGCACATAGTTTTTGTAGTGCCGAAATAGGAGTTTCTAGGTCAGCAATGTGGCGGGTATAGATGATTTGCGGCTTTTTCTGGTTGTAAATACTCGTAAAGTCATCAACATTCGGGGTGATTTTCATTTTTTTGTCTTCATTATTGGGTGCTAGGGTTGACCGCTGGTTATGAGATCGATCAACGTTTGGTTAATCGATGTCCCATAATTTTGCTTGTCATTCTCTATATAACTTTCAATAAGAGCCAATGCCAATTCGTCTGCTATTTGTTTTCTTACTTGATCATTTAAACCATCTAAATCTTCTATGTTCGGATCTATGATTTGAGATAAGCGCATTAAAATATAAGCATTTTCGCCATCTACTTGCGTTGCAACATAGGCATATTCGCCTTGTTTTATTGCAAAGAGTGCTTCGATGGCGGAGGTGGATAATTGAACCGATGGTACGTTGCGTTTTACCGCCGCGCTGATTTTGACAATATCACCTATATCCGAAGATAAAGCATTAATGTCACCACCTTTTTCAGCCAGAGACTTAACTTTTTCAAGCAAAGCTTCGTTGGTTTGTGTGCTTCGCCAGAGGTCGATAACTTTGTTATTCACTTCATCCAAGGTTCTGCTGCGGCTTTTAGTGACTTTGTTAACCACATACCAAATCAGGCCATTATTTGCAGTATCCACTGGTTCATTATCTAAAGACTCATCTGTCGTAAATATACCGTTTAAAAGTGCTGGTGCCGATGGGAGTTCTTGATCATTATCGTTAATATCTTTTGAATTTTGATCAATCGATGTAATGCTGGTGAAATCAATTTTGAATTTTTCTGAAATCTCTTTGAAGGTCGCACCGCCAGCAATTTCATCTTCAACCTCATCACGCAGTTCATAGACTTTATCGACGGCTAGGCGTTGCTTTTCCTGATCAATAATGGATTGTTTTACGTCATCAAAGCCTTTAATTACCGTTTCTGTGATTTCAGAAACTTGCAGCAATCCGAAGCCTAAACCTAGGTTAATTGGCTTGCTTATTTCATCCTTATTAAGTGAAAATGCGGCATTGGCCATCGTCTTATTTGGTAAGCCAGCTTTTTCAAATTCACCCAATTGATAGCTTTGGTCATTTACGCCATTTTCTACAGCTAGCTCGGCAAATGTTGTGCCTTTTTGAGTTTTGTCATAGGCGGCTTTGGCTTGTTCTTCGGTGTTATAGACCAGTTGCGAAATCTTACGTTTTTCAGGGCTGTTATAACTATTTTTTGACAATTCATAACGCTCTTTAACCGTCACATCATCGACTGTTATATTTTTTGCCAAATTTTGCGGGTCAATTATCAATAGATCAACCTGGCGATATTCTGGCGCGTCAAATTGGGCTTGTACAGTTTTATAATAGCTTGAAAGCGCATCGCCAACTGGTGGTTTGTTTATGCTAATATTTTTGGCTTTTACATAGAAAAACTCAGCAATACGTTGTTGATTATTATAGGTATTTAGAATATCAACATAGACTTGCGGCGCCATATCCATTGAAGTTAAGCCAAATGTTAGCTGATTATTGATTTCTTGTTTTTTAATGAGCGCAACATATGATTTTTCGGTCAGGTTGTTCCTGCGCATAATGCCATCAAATATTGCTTTGTCAAAAGTTCCATCGGCAGATTTAAAACTGTCATCACTGGTAATGGCTTTAGAAGCGACGGCGTCATCAATTGCCAAATTAAGGATTTTACCTGTGTTTTCAATGCTTGCGCTGTTTAATAGGCGGGTTATAACACTTTGTTCTAGAAGTTTTAGAAATTGTGGTTGCAACTCCATGCCAAGACGGCTTGTATAGCTGTTGACATCGCGAGTATAGGCTGAGTAAAAATCATCCCCACTGACATTGGTTTCGCCTACATTGGCGACATAATTATTGCCTTGTACGGCTGAATAAGAAACCAAGCCGCCGGTGGCAATAAAACCTAATACAACAATTCCTAAAAAGATTTTAATAAACCAATTGTCTGAGCCTTTACGCATGGCTGTTAGCATACTCGATATTCCTTAAACTTGGTATTTTTACAATTTTATGCATCATAAATAGCAAAAAAAATAACCACAAGCCCTAGTATTGAAAAAAACCAGAAAATACATGTTTTAATGACTAATTGCATAAAATTGGCTAATCAATTTTATAATTGCGTTGTTTTTATGTTGTAAATGGAATATCTTTTGACAAATTCCCAAAGAATATTATTAAAATAAAGAGGCAAATATGACTGATCTACCAAAACCACTGGTCGCAGGTAACTGGAAAATGAACGGCCTGAAAGCCGCCCTTTGTGAAGTTGATGCTTTGGAAGAAAAAATCGCCAGCCATCTTAATCTTAAATGTGATTTAATGATTTGCCCGCCTGCTACACTCTTATGTAGTGCTACCATTGCTGCTAAGAAAGTTGAAATTGGCGCGCAGAATGTACATGCAGCATTTTCTGGTGCGCATACGGGTGATATTTCTACAGAAATGTTAACCGACATTGGCGTAACAGCAGTGATTTTAGGCCATAGTGAACGCCGTGCTGACCATGGTGAAAAATCTGCACAGGTCGCTGAAAAAGTAGCAGCTGCACAGCGTGCTGGCTTGTTGGCAATTGTTTGTGTTGGCGAAACCAAAGAGGAGCGTGAAGCTGGTCAAGCATTAAATGTGGTTTCTAGGCAAATTGCTGACTCCATTCCGATAGAAGGCAGCAATGCAGATAATATTGTTGTGGCTTATGAGCCTGTTTGGGCGATCGGTACTGGTTTAACACCATCCGTTAATGATGTTGCAGAAATGCATCATTCTATTCGCGACTTACTAAAAGGTATGTTTGAACGCGACGGTGATAAAATGCGGATACTTTATGGTGGATCTGTGAAAGGCTCTAATGCTGCTGAGTTAATGGGTGTTGATAATGTGAACGGTGCATTGGTTGGTGGTGCTAGCCTCAAAGCCGATGACTTTTTTGCCATTGTTGAAGCGGCCTATCTTTAAAATTATGGTCTAACTTTATGCGCCTATGTTTTCTATTGCGTTTAGGATTGAAGGTAGGGCTTGTTTGGCGGCGTCGTAGCCTAGGTTATATAATTCCTCAGCACGGTGGAATTCAAATGTGCCTATATTTTCTACATTTGGGGTGATGATGGCGTCTGGCGGATCGCCAGCAAGTCGGGTTCTTGCAATACGATCTTGCATTATATTAAAAGATGCCATTGTAACGTTGCCTATATTTGGCTCTGGTGTTTTGACTTTTAATATGCCACTTCTCACGTTTGCAATCAGCTTTACGGCATCTTTTGGGATTGGGTTTGTTGGGCTCTGAGCTGTTGGGTTATCATCACCATTTTTGCCATGACTTTTTGCTAAATATACTGCCGAAGTGAGGCCAAAGGCGATGACTATACGTGCGCCAAAGGCGCGGCAAACTGAAACAGGAATTGGGTTTACCAATGCGCCATCGGTTAACCATCTGCCATCAATATCAATTGGTGAAAAAACCCCTGGCATGGCAAAGCTTGCTCTTATCGCCGGGATAATTTGGCCATCTCTAAGCCATATTTCATGCCCTGTTGCCAATTCAGTAGCGATGGCGACAAATGGAATTTTTAAATCTTTAAAATCTATCCCGCCTAGATATTTATCTAACTCAGCAACCAAATGACCGCCTTTAATGATGCCGCCACCAATGCGCACATCCATGAATGAAAACATGCGTCGTTTAGTCATTGAAAAGGCAAATTCTTTTAATTTATCTAGTTTATTGGCAGCATAACAGCCTCCTGCAACGCTGCCCATAGATGTACCACAAATTAGGTCAGGCTTTATGCCTGCCTCATCTAAAAAAGTTAATATACCCAGATGCGCCCACCCTTTTGCTGCGCCGCCGCCAAGTGCAAATGCTATTAAAGGTTTTTGCATATCTCTACCCAACTTTTCAATTAAACCAATCATTCACTTAATTTAGTTTAACTAAATCCGCTTAAAAAAGTTATAAATTAACAAAAAAAAGCCACAAAAAATTGTGACTCTTAAGTATTTATTGGTTGAGATGATGGTTTAAACGATGGTTGGGTTTGGCGCATCGCCATAAACATCTTTAGGGTCAAAGGTTTTTGAATCTTCTTTATAGATTAGTTTCAAGTCTTTATTTGGTGTTTCGCCAAGTGGGATTGAGCGGTAAAAACAGCTCATATAGCCAACATGGCAACTTGCACCTGAGCCTGACACGTCAACTTTTAGCCAAACGGCATCTTGGTCATCGTCAATTCTTAAATCTACAATTTTTTGCACCAAACCTGAGGTTGCGCCTTTATGCCATAATATTTGGCGTGAGCGACTCCAATAGTGAGCCTCACCAGTTTCTATTGATTTAACAAATGCTTCTCTGTTCATATAGCCAAGCATTAAAACATCGCCTGTTTTATCATCTGTTGTTACACAAACAATTAGGCCATCTTTATCAAATTTTGGAGCAAGGTCTGCTGCTTCTTCCACTTGTTCAATGGTCAAGCGCTTTGCAAAGGGGCTATTATTATCGCTCATATCATTTCCTTAATTGCGTTTGATCATCATCATAAATGATGCTTTCATCTCTGCTGTTTTATATTGTCCGCGAAATTGTGTCGTGATGGTGTCAACATTTGACTTCATCACACCGCGCATACTCATACATTGATGCTCGGCTTCGATAAAAACTGCTAAACCTAGCGGTTTCATTGCCTTTTCAATCGCATCTGCTATTTGGGCAGTCATGGTTTCTTGCGTTTGCAATCTACGGGCAAAAATATCAACCACTCGAGCGATTTTTGAGATTCCAACCACTGCGTCACTTGGAATGTAGGCAATATGCGCCTTACCTATAAAAGGTGCAATATGATGTTCGCAATGGGAATTAAATTCTATATCACGTAGCAGGACGATGTCGTCATAACCACCAACCTCTCCAAATGTACGGTTTAAAACCTGCATTGGGTCACTATCATAACCACTGAAATATTCTTTGTAAGCATTCACCACACGCCTTGGCGTATCGACCAAGCCTTCGCGTTTTGGATCATCACCAGCCCATGCAAGCAATGTTCTTACCGCTGATTCAGCTTCTTCACGGGTGGGTTTATTTAGTTCACTCATCGGGTCTTAACCTCTCAAATAAAATTGCACTCATTGCAATGTTGGAGCCCTAATTTAGTTTGATTTTTTATACCAAAACTCTTTGTTTACAAAAACAACTAGGGTATAATGGGAATTATTATTTATTTCAAGTTTTGAATTACAAATTGCCAAAGAAAATTACCAAATAGTATGATTGATAAGGTTTATAGCGATAAAATAGTAAAATATGCCGCGGATATTCCGCTACAAATTAGGTTGATTAAACCGGATGCCAACGCGAGCAAACGCAGTGTATTTTGCGGTAGTAAAATTGAAATTGACATTAATGTAAATGAAGGTTTTATTATTGATTTTGGGCAACAAATATCGGCCTGTGCGCTTGGCAGTACCGCAGCTTCTATTGTAGCAAGAAACGTGATTGGAGCGAGTTTTAATGAAATAGAACAAACCCATAAGCAAATGTTAGATATGTTAAAGAATGAAGGAAAACCGCCAACGGGTCGATTTTCAGAACTGGAAATATTACAATCGGTGGGGGGATTTCCGAACCGCCACACTTCCACAATGTTGGTGCTTGACGCTTTGGTTTTGGCAATAGATAGTCTCAAAAAGGAATAAATGATGATTAATATCGATGACATTATTGCAGCCAATGGTCGCATTAAAACTAAGCCACATAAAGTTTTGCAAACACCGCTTGAGAAAAGCCTGGCTTTAAGCGCATTATATGGGGTGAATATATTTTTAAAATTAGAAAATTTACAGCTCACTGGTTCTTTTAAATTGCGCGGGGCAACCAATAAAATTGCTAGCCTAAACACGGATAAACAACAAAATGGTATTATTACTGCAAGCAGTGGTAACCACGGTTTAGGCGTTGCAATGGCAGCAAGCTTAATGGGAATACAAGCTGATATATATGTGCCAGAAAATGTCTCTACAACCAAATTGGATGCAATTAAACAATTGGGCGCCAATGCTATATTGGTTGATGGGGACAGTTATTTGGCTGAAACCATTGCCAGGGCGCAGTCTGAAACTTCTGGTAAAGCCTATATATCGCCCTATAATGATGAGGCGGTGATTTGCGGTCAAGCCAGTGTTGGGGTTGAGATTATGGCTCAAAACCCACACATAGATGCCATATTTGTTGCCGTTGGTGGCGGGGGATTAATTGGCGGTATTGGGACTTATGCCAAATCAATAAAGCCTGAGGTTGAAATTGTTGCTTGTTGGCCTGATATGGCGAAGAGCTTTTATCATGCGCTTGAAGAGGGTAAAATTTATGATGTGGAAGAGGGCGCTACCTTATCGGACGGTACCGCTGGCGGTGTTGAACATGATGCAATCACGCTTGAAATTTGCCAAAAAATAATTGATTTGAAAATTTTAGTTAGTGAAGATGAAATTGCGACAGCCATGCGCTTGATTGCTGAATCTGACCGTCATATTATTGAGGGAAGCGCGGGTGTTGCTGTTGCTGGTGCATTACAAGCTATAAAAGCCGAACCTCAAAAATATAAAAACAAAAATATAGCAATTGTGGTTTGTGGGCGCAATATTAGCTTTGAAAAATTTATGTCCGTAGTCGCAAATTAGGATTAACAGTCTCAAGCTAGGGAAGTTATGCTAGAACAAGTTGAAATGATACCAAATGGCGTAAAGTTGTCTGAATTGGTGCAGGGTTATTACCGCATGGGCAATTGGGGTGTGGATAGCCAGTCTTTGCTGTCATTTATTAATCAGCATATCGAAATGGGGATTACGACAGTTGATCATGCACATGTTTACGGCTCTCCTCCATGTGAAGAAACATTTGGCAATGCGTTAAAGCTTGAGCCAAACTTGCGCGATAGAATTGAAATCATTACCAAATTTGGTATCGTTAGCACTAAAAAGACGGTTTCGGGTGTTGGGTATTATAAGAGTAATAAAAGCTATATTATTGAGTCGCTTGAAACCTCTTTAAGGCGTTTGAAGACTGACTATGTCGATGTGTTTTTAATGCATCGGCCGAACATATTAATGGATGCTGATGACGTTGCAGCGGCGTTTTACCAATTACACAAACAGGGTAAGGTCAAACATTTTGGAGTGTCTAACTTTTCTGTCTCACAGTTTAATTTGCTTCAATCTCGCCTTTCGGCGCCTTTAGTTACCAATCAGATTGAGGTTAACCCTGTCAACCTTTGGGCCACAGAAGATGCTAGTTTGGAGCATGCACAGCAGATAAGAATGCGGCCAATGGCTTGGTCTCTAATGGCTGGTGGGCGGTTGTTTAAAGAAGATAGCGAGAAGAATTTAAGGTTGCGCTCTGTATTACAAAATATTGCCGAGGAAATTGGCGCTAGCAGTATTGATCAGGTGATATTTGCTTGGGTGAAGCACTTGCCGAGTAAGCCTATTTCGATTATTGGTAGTGGTAACATTGAACGGGTTAAGGCTGCTGTCACCTCGCTTAAGTTAAAGCTTAACGACGAGCAATGGTACCAAATCTGGACTGCATCTAAGGGGCATGGTGTGGCTTAAGTGGTTTTTATGTTAATCGCTCCAATTTTCGATATATTCTACGAAGTGGCTTAAAAACATGTTGGTTTGTTGGCCATCTAACACCCTATGATCGATGGTTAAGCTGATATAGCACATTGGCTTAATGACCAATGCATCTGTGCCATTGACGTCAACCACGATTGGGCGTTTTTGCATTTTACCGATGCCTAAAATGGCGGATTGAGGTTGATTTATAATGATTGGGGTTGCAAGTAAACTGCCTGATGTACCATGATTTGAAATTGTGAATGTGCCATTTTTCATATTGCTGGGTTTTAGGCTATTGTTGCGGGCTTTTTGGGTTAATGCCTGTAACTCTTTTGCGATGCCCATCAAGTTAAGATCTTGAGCATTTTGAATAACTGGGACGATTAGGCCCTCATCAGACAATGCTGTACCAATGCCTATATTTAGGCAAGAAAAAACCTCTAACGCGTCATCATGCCAACGGCTGTTGACTTTTGGCACTGCGCTAAGTGCTGCGACTGTTGCAGCTACAAAATAGGCAGTGAATGACAGATTAATAGCTTGATCGGCATATTTTTGTTTATTGGCTTTACGGTGTGCGGTGATTGCTGATAAATCTGCCTCAAAAACTGCCGTAACATGCGGCGCTATGCTCACGCTATGTGACATGTGGGTGGCGATTGCTTTTCGCATATTGCTATGTTTATGCATCATGCTTGGCATGTCGGAATTGGTGGGTTTTGTGACTTGAATGGGTTTAAGCGGTAATTGAAGATGGGTTAAAACATCATTTTTGGTAATTCTGGCATCTTTACCAGTGCCGCTTAACTGGGTTGGGTCAACGGCGTTTTCGGCCAATAATTTACGCACTGCGGGGCTATAGATGCGGTCTTTATTGTTTAATAGGTCGGTGTTTTTTATGGTTGTTGTTTTTGGCTTTGGTGGTGTTTTTTTAATTGGTTTAGCTTTTGATGCTGCACCGATTGAAATTTTTGCAATGAGTGCATTTTTCTCAACCGCTTCATCGACATTCCAAAATGTCTCTATCAATGTGCCATCGCAAGGTGCGTGGATTTCTAGTGTGACTTTATCGGTTTCAAGCTCGGCAATTGGTTCATCCTTTTTGACAGGATCGCCAATTTGTTTAAGCCAAGCGCGAAATGTGCTTTTGGTGCCATCGTCATCACTAAAGGGTGAAAAAACTTCTACAATTTCAGACATTAAACTATTTTCCAACTTTAAAATGAAGTGATTTCAAGGATTTTATCGGTGATTTTTTGAACCGAGGGCACTGCTACATCAAGTAAACTCGGGGCGTGAGGGCTTGGGATATCGGGCATTGACAAGCGTTTAACGGGGGCATCTAAATCCATAAACACTTCGGACATAATGGTTGCAGAAATCTCTGCACCAAAACCTGCTGTTATATTATCTTCATGCACAATCAGGCAGCGAGCGGTATTTTTAACGCTGCTTAAAACGGCGTCTTTATCCCAAGGTGAAAGTGACCTTAGATCGATTAAATCTACCTGTTTGCCCGAGACTTTAGCCGCCGCTTCGCAGCGCTCTACCATCGCGCCCCATGTGACAATGGTGATGTCATCACCTTTAGTAATGGTTTTGGCTTTACCAAATGGTACGATAAAATTATCACCCGGGTAGGGGCGTCTTGCCCATGCATGGTCTAACATTGAACGATGTTCAAAGAATATTACTGGGTCGTCACCGCGCAATGCTGCGCGCAATAAACCGACCGCGTCTTCTGCATTGGAAGGCATTGCTAAGCGCCAGCCGATTGCGTGTAAAAACTGAACCTCGTTGGCTTGACTATGCCATGGGTCGCCGCATTTGAAAAAACCACCAGCTATGCGCACCACCATTGGCGCTGCAAAGCGATTGCCTGTACGCCATCTTACCGTGCCAATGTCACTTAATTGCTCGCATGCAGGGTCGGCATATTTTCTGAATTGAATTTCTGGCACAGGCAATAGGCCTGCCATTGACATGCCAACACTACGGCCAATTATACCTTCTTCTGACAAACTTGTATTAAATACTCGGTTATGACCGTGGGTTTCTTGCAAGCCAGCGGTTACGGCATGTACGCCGCCTTTGGCGCCGACATCTTCACCAAATAGCATCATTTTTGGATTGCTTTTAAGTTCAAAATCTAGTGTTTGGCGGATGGCTTTGATCATATTGATCCGTGGGCCTTGTGAATCAGATTCTGTGCGTGCTGGTAAAAATTTATCACCCGCTGCGAGCAGTCCACCTTTTTTTGCGGCAATATATTGGCCTGTTTCATCTGTTTCGGAAAATACAAATTTTGTTAATAAGTCTGGATTTAAATCGCTACGAGATTGAGCAGATTTTAGCGATTTAGCGACCATATTGGTGGCCTTGAATTGGCTTTGTTGCCATTCCTCTGGCGACATAATTTCAGATTTTACGAATTGTTCTAGTTTTAATAGTGGATCGCGTTTTTTCTCATTTTCTATAAATTCTGCTGGTTTATAGGCTTGGGTATCTTGTGCGCTGTGGCCGCTTAACCTTGGTACGGTTAGGCGTAACAAAACAGCGCCTTTGCCTGACCTTGCATGGCTAACGGCTTCATACGTTAGAGCGGCAGTTTCAGATAGGTTTGTGCCATCGCCATCTAGAATATGTAAATTTTTAAAGCTTGCTAGATTGGCTGCAATATTTTGACCTGGAGTTTGAAAATCCGATGTGGTGGAAATGCCATAGCCATTGTCTTCAATGTAAAAAATAATTGGTAAATTTAGCGTGGTTGCTATGGTAATTGCTGACCAAAAACCGTTAGTGCTGCACGATGCCTCGCCGCCATGGGCTACTGCAATTGCCCCTTGATAAGCTTTATTGCCTAAGGTTTTGCTATGATATTCGATGGCTTGCGCCCAGCCTATCGCGGGGGTGAATTGAGCGCCTACACCGCCGCACATTGGCAAGGCGGAGGGGCCATTTTCTCCTGCATGATTAAACACATGGCCAATGTCTCGCCCATCGCTATAGCCACCATTTTTAAAAATAGATGCGGCTATGACATCATCTAACTTCACATCGAAATTCAGCAGCAAAGGCCGTGAGCGATAATAGCCTGTTATGGCATCATGTTTATGATTTAACTGCCCGCCCAATATCATTTGAGCGACATCATGCCCGCCCGCTGAAAACTGGTAAAACATTTGACGTGATGGCACAAGATCTTCTACCTCAACACGGTCAATCTCGCGTGATAAATGCACAAGTTCGGTTATCTTTTGCCAATTGGGCAAATACTCATTGCTGATGGTAGATTTTATTGCCGCGCCCATAATAACCCTATTTGTAATGAAGATGGCATGATTATATCAAATTATTAAGAATTATCTTTCCATTCTAACCGATATTATCTATATATTTGAAATGTATGAGTTGATAATATTGGATATATGACATGAATGAACCTAAATTAGATCAGATTGAAATTAAACTACTTCATGCGCTACAGGATAATTGCCGGCGAGGACTTAATGAAATTGCTAACAGCATTGGTTCATCCGCCTCGTCTTTATGGCGGCGCTTAAAAAGCCTCGAAGAAAATGGCGTGGTTGAACGTTATTCGGTGATGATAAACCACCGGAAAATGGGCATTAAAGAATCGGCTTATGTGCATGTGCGGTTGGAAAAACATAGCGAGGATAATATTGCTAGTTTTACAAAAATTGTGATGGAAAATGAACATATATTAGAATGCAATTACACGACGGGTGAATATGATTTTGTGCTTAAGGTGATTGCGGTTGATATGCGGCAATTTCACCGATTTTTACGTGATGCACCCATACAACCGTAATATTAGATTGTTTGAAAGAAAATTCACCTGTTCCTATTGGTCTATTAAACCGATGATTTAAAATAGCACAAAATATCAAAACTAGATTTTATCCATCATTTATATTGGCCTTACACATAACAATAGGATTTATAATATGAATGATTTTAAAAAAACTTGGGAAAGCTATGTTGGCCTTTGGAAACTTGATGATAAGCAAAAAATGAAATCAGCAATGCAAGGGGTGCTTACGCAAGATTGTATTTATAGTGACCCTTTGATACAAACCACAGATCTTGATGCTTTATTTGACTATATTTGTGAGTTTCAAAAACAATTTACAGGCGGTTATCTTGAAACTTATTATTTTTTAAGCCATCATAATAAATCGGTTGCAAAATGGCATTTGAAATTAGCCGATGCCACCATCATTGGTGATGGTGTAAGTTTTGGTACTTACAATAAAAATGGAGAATTAACTACAATGAGCGGTTTTTTTGATACGCCAGAAAATGGGTGATTGAATGCATTACCTACATCAAGTTACTAAGGCCATTGATTATATTGAGTTACACCTTGATGAGGATGTTTCGCTAAAGGATATTGCGGTGCATGTGGGCATTAGTCAATGGCATTTTGCCCGTATATTTAAAGCACTAACCAATGAAACGCTTAAAACGTATATACGTGCTAGGCGGTTATCTGCTGCGCTTAATATGCTGCTAAATAGTGACGAGCGCATCATTGAGATTGCTATAGGTGCAGGTTATGGCTCTCAAGAAAGTTTTTCACGTGCGTTTAAAAAGATTTATCAAATGAGCCCCAACGAAATAAGGCAGGTTGGTGAACGCAACTGGGCCAACGAGAAAATTCGCATTGACGAGGCGTTTTTAAAACATATTAACCAGCATATGAACTTAAAACCCACTCTATATCAGCAGGATAAACTCAGGCTTGTTGGGATTAAAACAGAGTTTTATAGCAGCGATTCAGATAAAAATAACATTGCTGAAATGCTGCCGCCTTTATGGCAAGTGTTTTTAAAGCGTGTGGCAGAAATTGAGCATAGAATTGTTGGTAATATGTATGGAGTTATTGTGCAATTAGCCGACGATTATAATAAGTTAGAATATTATGCCGCTGTACCTGTCGCGATGGTTAAAAACTTGCCTGTTGGCATGAGCGTGGTTGATATTCCAAGTTCTAGTTACGCAAAATTTGCTCATCGGGGGGATTATAAATATATCGATAAAAGTGTGGATTATATATACTCAAATTGGCTATTACAATCGCCATACCAGCATAATTACGGGCCAGATATTGAAATATATGGTGCGCAATATCAACCAGGGGATGCGGCTTCTATTATTGAATATGCTATTCCGATTAACCCGATTAGCACCACCATTAGCCCGATTGGCCCAATAATTCCAATGAGCGGGAATTGAAATTATGAAAGAGGATAGGCAAGTTAAATTGCAACTATGCGCTTACCCAGACAAAGCGAGCCAGCAACTGTTGGAAATTAGGCAGCTAATTATTGAGGTGGCACAAGAAAATAAAATTACAGATTTAGTAGAGGTTTTTAGATGGGGTCAGCCAAGCTATATTTGTAAATCAGGTTCAACCTTACGAATTGACTATGCTTCAAAAAGTCAAAAATCTGTTGTTATTTATTTGAATTGTAAAAGCAGATTGGGTGAGGTTATTAAAGAAATATATGGTGATTTTTTTTGCTATGAAAGCAACCGCGCTATTTTATTTAACCCTAATGTAGAATTACCAAAGGCAGAAATTAAACAGCTAATAAAGATGGCTTTAAACTACCATAAATTAAAAAATTTGCCATTGCTTGGTGCGTAAATGCTATATAAAAGGCATCATAAACCAATATGATGCCTTTAATTTTTATTATTGAAAGCGATTACTTGATGGTAATACGGCCTTCAACTTTTGTATTTACTTCGCCCATTTTACGAACATGCACCATGACATCATTGGCCATGAATTTAGCACTTGATGCATCAATTAAATGCTTCGCAGTTTTTAGCATTTTATAGCCATCACCGCCGTCTGCAACAAAGTTATTAGTCGATGCTGTATAGGATTTGGCTAAATCAATTGCCGCTCCGCCGATTATAACATCCAAAATTCTGCTACCTGCTGGTTTGCTGGTATCAATTGTTAATGTCATACCAGAAACACTCATAAAGCCGCCATTGGTTTCAGGCAATTTACGAGCTGAATGCTCTAATACTTCAATGATTTTAGCACCCGTAAGCTCCAATTTAACATTGGTATTGCCAAATGGCAGTTCGGTTAGAATATCACGCCTTGTAAGCACTGTATCTGGCTCATAGACTTTATTACCACGAATACCACCACCATTGGTAAAGCCAATGTCTGCGCTTACTGCTGCACGCATGCCATCTGCAATTAGATTACCTAAAACCGTTTCACCACTACGAACTGATGCTTTTCGGCTATCTAATTCTACAATGGTTTTGCCAATCTCAACATCTAGCTCTACGGATAATGAGTCAGCATATTTTTTAACCACTGCCGCTACATCTGGATCTGGCGCTACTGTTTTTGTATCAACAATACGGAAATTAGGCCACCATTTAACACGGCGCTTGCCACGTTTTTCTGATACGGTGAATTCAATATCCATCATCACCACATATTCGGCTTCTTCTTTTGATTCAACCAATGCACGGCGACCATCATAGAATATTTGTAAGTTATGATCGTGACCTGAAAGTACCACATCAATGCCTGCAATATTCATCAAATCATAATCAACTGCTTGACCTGTGTGCACTACGGCAACCACCATATCAGCACCTGCTTCACGCAAAGATTTTGCGTTTGATTTTGCAGTGTCTATCACGCTTAAGAATTTGATTTCACCTGGGCTAGAAATGTCGACCGTATCTTCGGTTGTCATACCGATAAAGCCTACTTTGACGCCATCAAAGTCAAACATTTTGCTGTCTTCAATGCCTTCAACCTGCTTACCATCACCCCAACGGATGTTTGAACCAAGCTTAGTAAATTTGCCTTCTGCCATGCGTTTTAGAAAAACATCTTGGCCGAAATCAAACTCATGATTGCCGGGTGCTAAAACATCTGGCGGGGTCATGTTGAGTAGCTCAATCATATGTGCGCCTTTATCAAAACCTGCCATGATGGAAGGGGACAAAAGATCGCCAGGATAAGCAAATACTGAATGCTCATTAGCAGCGCGCTCAGCTTTAATGACAGCAGCTAGGCGTGCTGCGCCGCCGCGGCCACCGCTTTCGGTCATTGTATCCATATCACTTGCTGTCATAAAGGTAACATTGACGGTGTATGGCAACTCTTTATCGGCAGCATTTGCGCTCAATGGCAACAATGCCAGAGATACAACTGCGAGCGGCATTAAAATATGCCGTTTAAAACTCTTAATCATTATTTTCTCCCTTGGTTTAATGGGTTATTAATAACCCCTATGATGATTATTCAATATGTAATTATTCCATAGATATATAAGAAATCTCATAGTTATGTAAGAAATTTCATTAGATGTAATTAATTACAGTCAAACAGCTCTATTGTTGAATGTCAAACAAATTATTAACCATAAAAACCCAAATTATTTTGCTATTGGCAATTTGTTAAACCACTAGCTTAGAACGGTAACCCACTGGAAAAATTGAGTATTGCTTCGGTTTTGGGGTGACGCAATGTTAGTTTTTGTGCATGTAAATGCAACCGAGATGATAGGGATAATGCTTTTTTATGCGCATAAAGCCTATCACCAATGATTGGGTGGCCAATGGCTTGCATATGCACTCTTAACTGGTGTGACCGACCAGTAATAGGGCTTAACCGAACGCGGGTTTTAACACCGTTACTATATAAAATTTTGTAACTTGTTTGAGATGGTTTACCGTTGTTGTAACAAACGATTTGCTTTGGTCTGTTTGGCCAGTCACAAATTAAAGGCAGATCAACATGACCTGTTTTAGCATTGGGTTTGCCATAAATATCTGCAATATAGGTTTTTTGCACATTTCGCTGCTGAAACTGCCGCGCAATGTGGGAAAGGGCGGTTTTATTGAGTGGTATGATTAATAAACCTGAAGTTTCCAGATCAAGCCTGTGTACAATTTTTGCGGTTGGGTAGACGCTTAGAACGCGTTTATAAAGACTGTCTTTATGCTCAGATTTACGACCAGGAACACAGAGAAGGCCTGACTGTTTATCGAGCAGTAAAATATCGTTATCTTCATACAGTATTTTAAAATATGGCTCTAATGGTGGATTATATTTAAACATGGGGTTTTTTAGCAGTTTTTTTGATAAAATATAAGTATAATAGGCCATGATTAAATTGTTAACTGCCATTTTGGGATTGATATTTCGTATCCCCATCTTTATTTATCGTTATGGTATATCACCATTTACCGCTGCTTCTTGCCGTCATCTGCCATCTTGTTCGGAATATTCTGATACATCTATCAAGCGTTTTGGCGGGTTTAAAGGGGGGGTGTTGGCGTTTTCACGTTTTATGCGCTGCCACCCATTTGGCAGCCATGGTCTTGACCCAGTGCCAGATGAATTGCCTGAGCATGGGATAAAATTCTGGAAATATGGCCGTTGGACTGGTAAACATATCAAGCATGGTTTTTATGAAGATGATTCAAAAAACTGAATGCCAACAAAACCCTAAAGCTTATCCACTTTGTTGGTGGAATTGAGCGGAGATGAACATGATTAATATTACCTTTCCCGATGGCGCGACACGCGAATATGAACAAGGCCTTACTGGTTTTGACGTTGCTGCATCTATATCCAAATCCTTATCCAAAAAAGCGGTTGCCATTATGGTTGACGGCGAAATGCAAGATTTGGCTGAGCCAATTACCCAAGATGTTAGCCTTAGCATTGTTTTACGAGATGATACTGCTGCACTGGAGCTAATCCGCCATGATGCTGCCCATGTGATGGCAGAAGCGGTACAAGAATTATTCCCTGGCACACAAGTCACCATTGGACCTGTGATTGAAAATGGTTTTTATTACGACTTTGCGCGTGATGAGCCGTTTCATTTGGACGATTTAGAAAAAATTGAAGCTAAAATGCGACAAATAATTGGCCGTGATGAAAAATTCACCAAACAGATTTGGTCGCGTAATAAAGCCAAAGAATATTTTGCTGCATTGGGGGAGGATTATAAAGTCGAACTGGTTGACATGATCCCCGAAGATGAAGATGTTAAAATTTACAATCAGGGTGAATGGCTGGACCTTTGCCGTGGCCCACATTTGCCTTCGACTGGTAAAGTTGGCAATCATTTTAAATTGATGAAACTGGCTGGCGCATATTGGCGCGGTAATAGCGACAATGCCATGTTGCAACGTATTTATGGCACTGCTTGGGCGAGTGAAAAGCAGCTTAAACAATATTTATTTATGCTTGAAGAAGCTGAAAAACGCGACCATCGTAAGCTTGGTTCTGAAATGAATTTGTTTCACTTTCAAAGTGAAGGCCCGGGCAGTGTATTTTGGCACCCTAAAGGTTGGAAGTTATTCTCTAGCCTAATTGAATATATGCGCCGCAAACAAACTGCTGCTGGCTATTTGGAAGTGAATACGCCTGATATGCTAGACAAAGGGCTTTGGGAGCAATCTGGCCATTGGGAAAAATATGGTGAAAACATGTTCACCAGCACAACACCTGATGAGCGGGTTTTTGCATTAAAACCAATGAATTGCCCAGGGCATGTTCAGGTATTTAAGAACGGGTTACGCTCTTATAGAGAGTTACCGATTAGAATTGGTGAATTTGGTAAAGTGCATCGTTATGAGCCGTCTGGCTCACTACATGGTCTGATGCGGGTTCGCTCATTCACCCAAGATGATGCACATATTTTCTGTACTGAAGATCAAATTAATGATGAGGTTGTTAAGACTAACGAATTAATTTTATCCATCTATAAAGATTTTGGGTTTGAGGAAATTAGCGTCAAATTATCCACACGACCTGAAAAGCGTGTTGGTAGTGATGAGGTTTGGGATAAAGCTGAGAATGCATTAAAGGTTGCTATTGATGCGGTTGGTGTTGAATGGGAAATTGATGAGGGTGAGGGTGCTTTTTATGGCCCAAAACTTGAATATGTATTACGTGATGCCATTGGCCGTGATTGGACATGTGGTACTTTGCAACTTGATTTCAACTTACCTGAACGCTTTGGGGCATTTTATATTGACAAAGATGGTGAAAAGCAAACCCCTGTTATGTTACATCGCGCGATGTTTGGCTCGTTAGAGCGGTTCACTGGTATTATGATTGAACATCATGCTGGTGCATTCCCAATGTGGTTGGCGCCTATAAAAGTTGTGGTATGCCCCATTGTATCTGATATGGATGACTATGCGCTCGAGGTACATAAATCTTTATTGGCTGCTGGAATTGATGCTGAGGTTGATTTACGTAATGAAAAGATCAATTATAAAATACGTGAACACAGCTTGCAAAAAATACCTGCAATATTTGTCGTTGGGGGGCGGGAAAAAGAAAACCGCACCGTGGCGATTAGACGCTTTGGCTCAAAAGCTCAAAATATTATGAATGTTGAAGAAGCGATTGCTGCGATTGTTGAAGAAGCGAAAGCGCCTGATCAGAAATAATAAGGTATATAGTGAAACGATAGAGCCGCCTTTGTTTTAAGGCGGCTTTATTATTTTGTGAATTTTAATTTTTTGGAATTTTAAATTCTATCACTTGGGCGGGATGAATGCCAAAATCCTGACTGAATATGGCATCGGGGGTTTCGACCGTTAACTTATAATCGCCAGAAGGTAGGAACACCCTTGAGTTAACCGAAACTTGAAACTGTTTATCATATTTATTTTTAGCACCTACGATATGCCAGATAGGAGGGGGGGATTTTAAGCCATTGATAATATTGTCAATGTTAAGATTAATTGCACCGATTTTATGGTTGAAGGTGAGCTGATTGAGGAAATTGGGTTTAATTTCAACTATGCTAGAAGTGGTTAGGATGCCTTTAAAATCGGCGCTTATATTATATTTTCCTTCATTTAAATATATAATATTTGTGACGTCATCGGTCTCTATAATTACTTTACCGGTTTCTGCATTGCTAATATTATAATGAATGCCTGATTTTATTTTATCCTTATCATTGCCCAAAACAGAATTTAATTTTAGGCCACCAAGGTTAAAGACTATTTTAATATTTAGGAATTTATTAGCATCTTTTGGGTCTATTTTAAATATCTTAGCCTGTACAGCTTTGCCATATCTTGCTTTTAAAACATATTGCCCTTCAGCCAAGGAAATGCTTTTAATCGCACCCTTAAATTGAGAAATTTTTGTAGAAATTAAATTTGACTTACTGACTTTCTCATTGCTATTAATTGCAGTTGCTTTGTATAAGGTCCATTCTGTGTCTTTTAGATTTGCAACACTTTCAGCGACGATATGCGCTGAAATATTGACTCTATTTTGAATTTTACTGCCAGCAGCCTGAACCAATTGGGCGCCTGCCAAATTGATTGCGACGAGAATTAACAAACCAATGGTATTTTTTAAATTTTTAAACATAAACGCACGATACTAAACAGTTAGATCAATTATATGACCGAATAAGTTATTAATATAATCGGATGTTTGATGCAATGCAATTATAGCTTTATTTTATTTAAAGTTTTGCAAGCAACCTTTTGGCTCTTTTATAATGTGGTTGATCAATCATTTCTCCATTTAATTGAGCGACACCGCCTGATGCTGAATTTTCAATGGTTTCAATGACTTTTTTTGCATGTTCTATTTCATCTTGGCTTGGAGTGAATATTGCATTGACGATTTCAATTTGGCATGGGTGAATTAACATTTTACCATTAAAGCCTTCTGTTTTAGCGCGCAATGCCTCTCGTTTTAAGCCTTCGTCATCTTTGAAATTTGTAAAAACCGAATCAATTGCAAAGACTTGTGCGTGAGCTGCGCCTAACAAACAATATGACCTTGCTAACTGGTAAACGGAAAAATAATTGCCATTTTCATCTTTATTGGCCATCGCGCCGATTTCGGCTGACAGATCCTCTGCGCCCCATGTTAGCGCTTCTAGGGTTGAACAACTGTCTTTAAAACTTGCCATATTGAAGATTGATTCTGGCAATTCAGTTACCAAAGCAATAATTTTCGTCTGATTGCTGGCATTTTTATTGGCTTTTATCAGCTTGCCAATTGTCTCGACGTCTTTACCACTTCTGGCTTTAGGCAATAGAATATAATCTGGCGCTAGGTTAATGATCGCTGCCATGTCGAGTTTCCAGAACTCGGTATCAAGTGCATTTATTCTGACTATTATTTTTTTATTGCTACTATGGTTGCTTAGGAATTTAACCGTCACTTCTCTTGCAAGTGATTTATTGCTGAGCGAAACACTGTCTT
>JADGDI010000039.1 GCA_016744975.1 Hyphomicrobiales bacterium
GTGTTTGATCAGTTCCTGTCCAGTGGTGAACGCAAATGGTTGCGTATGTCCGGGTTGGTGTGCCTGTTGCCCCATGGCTATGAAGGTCAGGGGCCGGAACATTCTTCTGCACGACTTGAACGTTTTTTGCAGATGTGTGCTGAAGATAACTGGCAGGTGGCCAATTGCACCACGCCCATGAATTATTTTCATATTTTGCGCCGTCAAATGAAACGCGATTATCGTAAGCCGCTAATTATCATGACGCCTAAAAGTTTATTGCGCCACAAACGTTGTGTGTCCACTTTGGATGAAATGTCAACAGGTACCGGTTTTCATCGGGTATTGTGGGATGATGCACAATTTTTACCAAATCAAGAAATTAAACTTCAAGACGATGATAAAATACGTAAAGTTATTTTATGCAGCGGTAAAGTTTATTACGATTTATATGAAGATCGTATTGAGCGGGGTATTGATGATGTTTATATTTTGCGGGTTGAGCAATTATATCCATTCCCAAAAAGTGCGCTACAAAACGAGCTTTCAAGGTTTGAAAATGCCGAATTTATTTGGGTTCAAGAAGAGCCTAAAAATATGGGCTACTGGAATTTTGTTAATGAGCCACTTGAAGAAGTGCTGATTAAAACCGGTAATAAAAATAGTCGTGCAACTTATGTTGGTCGTAAGGCGGCTGCATCACCTGCCACAGGCAATGGTGCAAAACATAAAGCCCAGCTTAAAAAGTTTTTAGATGCGTCTTTTGCGTGAATTAATTAAATTAGAACTGCTTTTTAACGTGGTTTGATCAGAAAGAGAATAAAATGACAATTGAAATTAAAGTACCCGCAATGGGCGAAAGTGTTTCAGAAGCAGAAGTTGCGACATGGAACAAACAAGCTGGCGATGCGGTAGCGGTTGATGAAGTGTTGGTGGAGCTTGAAACCGATAAAGTAACTTTGGAAGTATTGGCGCCTTCAAATGGTATACTTACTGAAATTATTGCAGCTGATGGCGATGTGGTTGGCCCTGATGCGGTGCTTGCCAAGATGAGTGCTGGCGATGCACCTGCTGCTAGCACAGCCTCAGCTGTTGCTGCACCAGCAACTGCTTCTGCCGCTGTTTCTAATTCTAGCAGTCCAGCTGCTGGCACCGCAAGCCCCAGTGTGGCAAAATTATCGGCAGAAAGCGGCGTTGCTGTTGCTGGCGTTGTTGCGACAGGGCCAAAAGGCAATGTGACCAAAGCCGATATGCTTGGTGCGATTGCAAACCCTAGCGCAAGTGCACCAACAGCGGTAGCTGCAAGCCAAGGCCAAGCTGCTGGTGAAGAGCGGGTTAAGATGACACGTTTGCGTAAAACCATTGCAAACCGCCTTAAAGATGTGCAAAATACCGCTGCAATGCTAACAACATTTAATGAAGTGGATATGACTGCGGTCATGGCAATGCGTAATGAATATAAAGATTTATTCCTTAAAAAGCATGGCACAAAGCTTGGCTTTATGAGCTTTTTTGTAAAAGCCTGTGTTGCGGCACTTAAAGATATTCCAACGGTCAATGCTGAGATTGATGGCGGCGATATTATCTATAAAAATTATTATAATGTTGCCGTTGCAGTTGGGACAGATAAAGGCCTATTTGTACCTGTACTTCGCGATTGCGATCAGCTGAGTTTTGCAGGTGTTGAAGGGGCGATTGTTAACTATGCCAAATCAGCACGCGATGGTAAGTTGGGTATGGATGATATGCAAGGCGGTACATTTACCATTACCAATGGTGGTGTTTATGGCTCGCTTATGTCAACACCAATTCTTAATGCCCCACAATCTGGCATATTGGGCATGCATAAAATTCAACCTCGCCCAATGGCAATTGATGGTAAGGTTGAAATTCGTCCAATGATGTATTTGGCGCTTTCTTATGACCATCGTATTGTAGATGGCAAGGAAGCAGTGACATTTTTAGTAAGGGTAAAAGAAGCGCTGGAAGACCCGCAAAGGTTGGTGCTTGATTTATAGGAAGTAGAAAAGTGGATGTATAAAGTTAAACGACCAATTAAGTCGATTTTATATTTGACGGTTGCCAATTGTGCTGACGCCATTAAATTTTATCAAAATGCCTTTGATATGAGGGTTATTGAAAAAATTACAGCCGCCGATGCAGAGCGGATTGTTCATGTGCATTTGAGGTTTGGTGGTTTTGAAATATACATTTCTGATCTTATTGAAGAGTCTAACCTATGTCGTAAAATACCTGAAAATGACGGCCTAAATGCTAAAGTATTGCACTGGGTATTTGAGAGTGCAGACGATTTAGATGGGTTCCTAAATCATGCACTTGCTGCTGGCGCTAAAATAGTAACGCCTTTTGAAAATGCAGTTTGGGCGCAATATTTTGGTGAAATTCTTGATCCGTTTGGTCATGTGTGGGCGCTGGGTTCGCCCAGTAAAAAAAATAGTAATAAAATTATGCTCACTTAATTGGGTGTTGAAAATGAAGGAAATAGAAATGTCGGATTTTGATATTGTAGTAATCGGCACAGGCCCAGGGGGTTATGTATGTGCTATTCGGGCTGCACAATTGGGCCTAAAAGTGGCGGTGGTTGAAAAACGCAGCAGCCATGGTGGCACATGCCTTAATGTTGGCTGTATTCCGTCTAAAGCACTATTGCATGCCTCTGAAATGTTTGAAGAGGCTGAACATAGTTTTACAAAACTGGGCATCGATATTGATACACCAAAATTGAACCTTGCCAATATGATGGGGCATAAGCAAAGCGTGATTGATGGTAATGTAACCGGCATTGACTATCTGTTTAAGAAAAATAAAATCACGAGCTATACTGGTATTGGTAAAATCGAGGCCGTTGGCAAAGTTTCTGTAACTGGCGAAGATGGCACTGTTACTGAGCTTAGTGCAAAACATATTATCATTGCCACAGGTTCTGATGTGATGCCATTGCCAAATGTTGAGATTGACGAACAAAAGATTGTATCATCAACAGGTGCGCTTGAGCTAAAGGCAGTACCTAAAAAGTTACTAGTGGTTGGCGCAGGGGTGATTGGCCTTGAACTTGGCTCTGTTTGGAGCCGCTTGGGTGCTGAGGTGACGGTGGTTGAATTTTTAGACCGTATTTTACCTGGTATGGATGGGGAGGTAACTAAAAACTTTACCCGTATGCTTAAAAAACAGGGTTTTAAATTTAAACTTGGTAAAAAAGTAGTTGCAACAGAGTCAACCGCTGATGGCGTAAAAATATCGGTTGAGCCTGCTAAGGGCGGCGATGTTGAGATGCTTGAAGCAGATATAGTGTTGGTGGCAATTGGCCGACGTCCCTATACGCAAGGCCTTGGTCTTGAAGAGGTTGGCGTTAAACTTGATGAGCGCGGGCGCGTTGGTATTGATGGGCATTATAAAACCAATGTTGATGGCATTTACGCGATTGGCGATGTGGTGGTTGGCCCAATGCTTGCTCATAAGGCAGAAGAAGAAGGTGTTGCACTTGCTGAGATTTTAGCGGGTCAAGCTGGACATGTGAATTATGATATTATCCCAGGCGTTGTTTATACCATGCCAGAAATTGCCACCGTTGGTATGACAGAAGAGCAAGCTAAAGAAGCGGGTATTGATTATGTGGTGGGTAAATTTAATTTTTCTGCCAACGGGCGTGCTAAAGCCATGCTTAAAACCGAAGGGTTTGTAAAATTTATTGCCGAAAAATCAAGCGATAAAGTGATTGGCTGCCACATTGTTGGCGCTGGCGCTGGCGAGATGATACATGAAGTGGTTATATTGATGGAATTTGGCGGCAGTGCTGAAGATCTTGCTCGATCTTGCCATGCGCATCCAACCATGTCAGAAGCGGTTAAAGAAGCGGCTATGGCAGTGGATGGTCGAGCCATTCATGCATAAACTTTGCTAATATACAAAACTGATTAAGCCTCGTTTTGCGAGGCTTTATTATGTGAAAACGGGTGTTATTTAAGCAATATCTGCAATTTATTAATTGCGCTGTTTTTAATATCAGGGTTTAACTTTGGCCTTGATAAAAATTCGGCCCAAGCCAATAAATCGACCAATGCGGCAATTTCATGCCAATTGGGTGGCAGATTTTTATGGGTTAGGTAATAACTGTCACACAGGTTTTCAACAAAAATTACACAATTGCTGTAGGGGCTACGGGTGAGTTTCCCAAAATCAAGTGCGGGGTGGCCAGCTATCGCAAACTCCCAGTCTAATATAGCGCTAATATGACCTTGATGGTGCAGAATATTATCTTCATTTAAATCGCAATGGGTTAAACATGGTTGGTGCTGCCAGTCATCAAAAATTGTGATTTTTGTTTTAAAAATCAATGTGTATTTTTTTGCTTCTGATAAAGAAATATACCCGATTTTAGCGGCTATATGTAAGGTGTTCTTGAATATTTCAGACAACCCATTTGGGCTTATATCATAAGTTTTTGAGACTATTAAATCGCGGCTAAATTCGCCAGCTATTTTGAACTTTTGGCTGTGTATTTGGGCTAAATATTCACCCAACTCAAAACCCAATTGTGCTTGATCTGAGTGGTTTAGGCATTCTAAATTGGCCAATCGATGACCCGGCAAAAACTCTAAGGCTGCAAAATAGTTACCGTCAATATTTTGCTTCACATCAGAGATGAACCTTGCAACGGGTAGCTTTCGCCAAAGTTTCTGGGCTAAGCCATGTTGCTTTTGTAATTTTCTCTGATCATTTGTGATCCGCAAAATAACAGCCAACCCATTACTAAATTCTAGGTAATGGTTTTCATGGGAACGCCCAGCGGTTAATATTCTATGGTTTTTATACTCGCTATGGCCAAATATTGCTTGGCACATGGCATTGATTGCCGCTTTGCTTGCGGTTGCTTTTTCAACCTGCTGCCAGCTTGATCGCATATTTGAAATGCCTTTATATTGAACCTTAGCTGCCTATTAGCCTAAATGATTAAAAGGCTTTGGTAATGCCAAGCTTTATGGAATGTCCAGATTTATCAAACAGGTTACGTGTGCTATCATAATTTTGATAGCTGTAAATGAGCTCAGGCGCAAAACCCCATATATTAAAGTCTCTTTTGGTTAATTTGGCAGAGAAATTGAAATTGTTAATATCTTCTAGAGTTTTATGGCGTCTTGCATAAGTGGCTTCTGCATAAATTGTAATGCCCAGCCCAAATTCTTTGTAAAGGCCAACACCAAAGTTTGCTTCTTTATAACTGTTGTTGGGGTGAATATAGCGCCCAGCAGATACACCAGCCATTAATTTTATAAAACTAGAATTGTTGATTGAAATACGTAAATAATTTTGCAAACTAACTGAAAGATGCCCTAGGTCAGCATCGATATGGTTTTTACCTTTGGATATGGTTAGTAAACTGTTGCTGCTGATGGTGGGGCTAAATGCATGGTCAATTTCTGCAGATACACTAAAATAATTACTGGTAACTTTACGTTCTGAAATGCTTATAGAAGCACCTGCATCCAAGGTTAATTTTGTTTGGTTGCCAATGGTTAAGCTTGGGCCAGTGTTTAGCGCTAAGGTTATTGCGGCAGGTAATGTGTGTGGGTAGCGGGTTAAATTGCCCGTGGCTTTTACAGTCCAACTGGCATTTGGGTTGATTTTGAAACGATAGCCCGCAAGGCCATTTAAATTTAAAACCATACCAGATTTTGGCATTTGAGCGGCTGTTGGTATAATGCCCGCATCGCAATCTTGGCCGATAAAGTTAAAATAGCTGCGCCAAAAATTAATTTGATTTGAATCAGCACCATAATCATTGCAAAAATATTTGGCTTTGGTTAGGCCGCCGTTAAAATTGCTTTGCGGTGCATAAGAGCCACCGACATTAAAAAACCATGCTTTACGATGTGCAATATTATTCAGATATTGAATGATAACCTGTTTTGATTGCGGATCCTGTTTTTCGGTAAATAATAATTCGAAATGATGCTTGGCAGCTGTGTCATTTTTTACGGTGAATAGCATTTGTGCAAGCTTAAAGCGCGCGACATCAATATTGGGTTGGGCATCTAATAATTTACGCAAAATGGCAATTGAATCTTGCTTTTTGCCTAACATGAATAAAGCATCGGCCAACATGATTTGGCTATCGATAATATGCATTACATTTTCAAACGGGTGGTGCAATATGGCATGTACAGCTTTTTCAGGCTCTTGATTTTTTAATAAAAAGACGATGATATTTAAGCGCTGCTGGTCATTAATCTTTGAAAGGTCAACGGTTTTATTTTGGGTGTTAGCTAGGGAAACAATGGGGACGGATAAAAATGATATATATAAAAAAACGGGTATCAAAATATGTTTGAAAATTTTCATGCGGCACTCATAACTAGAAATTTTAAATAACTATAGCAGTTTTAATGAGGATTGAAAAGGGAGGTTACGAACAATATTTATTGCTCGTAACCAGATAATAAAGCCAGTTTTTATTTATGCGTGGCTTTAAATGAACCAACTAAAACATTTGCACCATCTGCAAAGTCGGTAGTGCCAAGGAATGTTGCGGCTTTGTCGCCATAGGCGTTGCCTTGTACGTAGCCTTTAATGGCTGTGCCACCGCTTTTTGTAAATGTAGCTGCTTTGTCATTAAAGGTAACTTTGTTATTTGACGTCCCGCTAAATATTACTTTGCCATATCCAGTTGTTCCCTTTTTAACATCAATTTCACCGTCATATTTACCGGTTAAGAAGTTAACACTTAAATGGCCATTACCGTTTAAATTTGATTCGGCGCCGCTCCAATTGGCAATGCCACGATAGTTTATGTCATAAGTATCATTGCTGTTGTTGCTGATGGTGGTTGCATCAGTTGCTGAGTTGCTTGAAGCAAAGAAGGCTGTATATTGCGTGCCATTGCGGTAAATGCCATATAAATCTTTGTTAGGAATTGGCTGTTTAGGTGTTAGAAGGTCGGTTGCATAAGTCTTTAAACCATTGTCACTGATGACTACACTTAAGTCGCCAGCAAGCAGATCGGAAGCTTTTAATGCATCAACCTTTTTGTCTTTAATTTTTCCATCAGGATCTGATTCGTAATTTTTAAACGCTGCAACATTTGTGGTGCCAAATGCGCCTTTAAGCACTAGGTTGGCAGTATTAATTGTAGCATTTTCTGGATTATCAAGACTGCTTAATGGTAAGTTTACTTTCATATCTAAGCCAACCGTAACAGGGTGGTTTTGTACGCGGTCAAATTTACTACCATTTTTTATACGGCTTACACCATTTGCAATGGCCGTTACTTTGGCTTGAATGTCTACTCCAGAAAGACCAGCGGTTGTGCCTTTGCTCGAAAAATATTTTGCTTTAAGTGGGTCAAAACCACCTGTATAAGAACGCCCTTCATTATTGCCAGCAACAGCAGCAAGGGCCGTGGCGTTTGTATTGGCTAACGCTTTAGCAGCATCACCATTATGGTCATATTCTACGCCAACCTTGTCGCTATCAACGGCTATGCAGCCAGTTAATATTAGTGCTGCAATAGAGCTTGTTGTTAATGTCTTAAAATTCATCGGTTCCCTCGCCAAGTTGGTCAATAGTATTTTGAAAGGCCAAGTTTGCGATAGCTTGTTGAATCTGAATGCAAAAAAGCCTATGGTTAATATATATTAACTTATGATGCGGCTGTAAATAGAATTAATAGCAGTTGATATAAAGCCAGAATGCTTGACAAACTGCATTGTTTAAGTCTATTTTGCGGTTAATTCATCAGAGTCTAAACTCTAAACGGTCATATACATGCTATTTTAGCGGGGGATATGAAAGTTAACATCCAATAGCGAATTTCGCCCTTGGGTGTGTTCTTGTTTGGAATTGGTTTTTGATTTAAGGAAATGGAAATGTTTGAAAGTTTATCAGACCGACTTGGCGGTATATTTGACAAAATCACAGGGCGTGGTGCGCTTAGTGAAAGTGATGTCAGTGCTGCAATGCGCGAAATTAGACGTGCGCTGATTGAAGCGGATGTTTCCTTGGATGTGGTTAAGGCGTTTATTGCAACGGTTAAAGAGCAAGCGATTGGCGCTTCGGTGGTTAAATCGGTTAAACCCGGCCAGATGGTGGTTAAAATTGTCCATGATGAGCTGGTTAATATGCTTGGCGAAGAGGCTACAGGTTTAAACCTAAATGCTGTTCCGCCAATTGGTGTTTTAATGGTTGGTTTGCAAGGCAGTGGTAAAACCACGATGACTGCCAAACTGGCAAAGCGCCTAACAGAGCGTGATCGCAAAAAAGTTTTAATGGCATCGCTGGATGTTTACCGCCCAGCTGCGCAAGAGCAATTGGCAATTTTAGGCCGCTCTATTAATGTAGATACGCTGCCAATTGTTGAAGGCCAGAAGCCGCTTGACATTGCCAAACGTGCTAAAAGCGCCGCAACTTTAGGCGGTTATGATGTGCTGATGATTGATACAGCTGGCCGCTTGCATATTGATGATATGCTGATGCAAGAAGTGGTTGCTATTCGTGACATTATTGCCCCGCAAGAAGTGTTGCTGGTGGCCGATAGCCTAACAGGTCAAGATGCGGTTAATGTGGCGCGCTCATTTAACCAACAAGTTGGTGCAACAGGCATTGCCCTTACGCGGATTGATGGCGATGGCCGAGGTGGTGCTGCACTTTCTATGCGGGCTGTCACAGGTTGCCCAATTAAGTTTTTAGGCACAGGCGAGAAGCCAGAAGATTTAGATGTTTTTGACCCGAAACGGGTTGCTGGGCGTATTTTAGGCATGGGTGATATTGTCGCCTTGGTCGAAAAAGCTTCAGATGCGATTGATGCTGAAAAAGCTGAGATCATGGCCAAGAAGATGCGCAAAGGCCAGTTTGATTTAAACGACCTTTCTGATCAACTTAAACAGATGGACAAAATGGGCGGTATGGGCGGCGTGATGGGCCTTTTGCCCGGCATTGGAAAAATGAAAAAGCAAATTTCTGAAGCCAATATTGATGATGATTTGTTTAAATACCAAATGGCGATTATTTCATCGATGACCAAACGTGAGCGTCGCAACCCCAAATTACTCAATGCATCGCGCAAAAAACGCATTGCCAAAGGCTGCGGTCGAGCAGTGCCAGAAATTAACAAATTGCTTAAAATGCACCGCCAAATGGCTGACATGATGAAAAAAATGGCCAAAGGTGGTCGCGGTGGCATGTTGTCCAACATGTTTGGCGGCGGTATGCCTGACGTTAATGCATCAGCACTTGCAGGGCAAATGCCGGATGTGAATAGCCTTGAAGAAATGCAAAAACAATTGGGTTCAGCACCCTCAGGGTTGGGCGGTCTAGGTGGTGGCTTACCAGGCTTAGGAAATAAAGGTTTGGGCGGGTTACCGGGTCTCGGTGGTCTACCTAGTAGTAAGAAAAAATGATATTAATCAATAACATAATCGAATAGCAATATTCAAAACAGATTAGAAGTTTATTTCTAATATTTTAAGAAAGAAAAAAAATGGCAGTAAAAATTCGTTTGGCCCGTGGTGGTTCTAAAAAGCGTCCATATTATCGTATTGTTGTGGCTGATGAGCGCTCTCCGCGCGATGGCCGTTATATTGAAAAAGTAGGCAGTTATAACCCAGCGCTTCCAAAAGATGATGAAAAGCGCGTTGTTTTACTTGAAGATCGTATCAAAGAATGGTTGGCAAAAGGCGCTCAACCTACTGACCGTGTGTTGCGTTTTCTAGATGCAGCAGGCATTCTTAAACGTGAGCCGCGCAATAACCCAAATAGAGCAAAGCCTGGCCGTAAAGCCCAAGAACGCCTTGCTGAAGCTGCTCAAAAAGCTGAAGATGCTGCAGAAGCTGCTAAAGAAGCTGCTGCTGAATAATTAAAAAGGCCTAGACAGATGAGCAAAAATAAAGATGAGCGTATTTGTTTGGGTGCTTTTGCAGGTGCGCAAGGTGTGCAAGGTGCAACTAAGGTAAAATGTTTTACCGAAAATGCCCGCGACATCTGCGCCTACGGCAAATTACAGAGCGAAGATGGCAAAACTTTTTATGAGTTAAGCTATGTTCGCGCTGATAAGTTAGGTGCAATATGCCGCGTTAAGGGCATTGATAACCGCGAAGTTATGCAAAGCTTAAAAGGCACATTATTATATGTTGCGCGTGAATTGCTGCCAGAAACTGAAGAAGAAGAATTTTACTATGTCGACCTAGTCGGCTTAGATGTGCGCGATGATGACGGTATATCGATTGGTAGTGTGGTTTCGGTGCAAGATTTTGGCGCAGGAGATTTGCTCGAGATCAACCCATCAAAACAAGATGGTGAAGCAGAGCCGAGCTTTTTTATTCCTTTCACTTTAGAAGTTGTTCCAGAAGTTAATGTCAAAGATGGCTATGTTATTTTTGCTCGTGATGCGCTAATCTCAAGCGCAGATGATGACTTGGAAAATTATTTAAGTGAAATTGACGAAGATGTCCCAAAACAATAAAAATTCTGATAATAACACCCGCTCTACATGGCGTGTAGACGTGATGAGTTTATATCCAGAAATGTTTCCAGGCTCTTTAGGCCTATCCATTGCGGGTAGGGCGCTTGAAAATAATATTTGGTCAATAAATGGCACCCAAATTAGAGATTTTGCCGAAGGCAAACATAAAAATGTTGATGATACCCCAACAGGCGGCGGTGCGGGCATGGTGTTGCGTGCAGATGTGCTGGCTAAATGCATTGATGCAGTTCAGCAACCAGGTGATACCAGACCGCTAATTTATCTATCCCCGCGCGGTAAAATGCTTGATCAAAAAAGAGTGCGCGAATTGTGCGACGGCGACGGCATTATTCTGCTATGTGGGCGTTTTGAAGGGGTTGATCAAAGGCTGCTTGATCATAAAAATATAGAAGAAATAAGCATTGGTGACTATATTCTATCGGGTGGCGAAGTGGCGGCACTTACTTTGCTTGATGCTTGCGTTAGATTATTGCCAGAGGTGATGGGCAGTAAACATTCAGGCGATGATGAAAGCTTTGAAAATGACCTGCTAGAATACCCGCATTATACCAAGCCACGGGTGTGGCAAGGGCTAGAAGCACCAGAGGTTTTACGCTCTGGCGATCACGGTAAAATCGCAAAATGGCGTAAAGCACAAGCGGAAAAAATCACTAAAGCCAAACGCCCTGATCTTTGGGCAAAATATGATGCTAAGCACTGATGTTTTTGGCTTGTTTTAGTTAGAATGTTGGGAGTAGTTCAGGGATGCTAAAAAATACAAAAAAAGCACGGTATGTTTAGATACTGTGCTTCAAATTTTGTAACTTTGAGTTGCGTTTAGTAGCGGCGCTCTACCATCATTTCTTTGATCGATGCGATGGCTTTGGCAGGGCTTAGACCTTTGGGGCAAGCTTTGGCGCAATTCATAATTGTATGGCAGCGGTATAATCTGAATGGGTCTTCCAGATCATCTAAGCGCTCGCCAGTTGCTTCATCACGGCTGTCAATGAGCCATCTGTAGCTTTGCAACAAAATAGCAGGGCCTAAATAGCGATCTCCATTCCACCAATATGATGGGCAGGACGTTGCGCAGCATGCACATAAAATACATTCATAAAGTCCATCAAGTTTGCTGCGCTCTTCAGGGCTTTGCAACCATTCTTTTTCTGGCTCAACCGTTGTGGTTTTAAGCCACGGCTCGATTGATGCATGTTGGGCGTAAAAGTTTGTTAGATCTGGCACCAAGTCTTTAATTACTTGTAAATGCGGCAATGGGTAGATTTTCACATCGCCTTTGACATCGGCAATTGCTTTGGTACAAGCTAGTGTATTGCTACCATCAATATTCATCGCACAAGAGCCACAAATGCCTTCGCGGCATGAGCGCCTAAAGGTTAATGTTGGGTCAATTTCACTTTTAATTTTAATAATCGCATCTAGCACCATTGGCCCGCAACTATCCATATCAACCTGATAGCTATCCATACGCGGGTTTTTGCCATCATCAGGGTTCCAACGATAAACCTTGAAATTTTTAATATTTGATGAGCCGCTAGTATCATCCCAATTTTTACCATCGGTTAATACCGAATTTTTTGGTAGAGCAAGTTCAACCATTTTCTGCTTCCCTCTCTCTAATAGACACGTTTTTTAG
Source organism: Hyphomicrobiales bacterium (assembly GCA_016744975.1). Taxonomy (GTDB): domain Bacteria; phylum Pseudomonadota; class Alphaproteobacteria; order Rhizobiales; family OSC116; genus OCS116. The sequence goes on from JADGDI010000039.1 coordinate 12,108, forward strand.
GTTTAATATAGTCAATTTCTTCAGTCATGGTGAAATCATGCACAGGGCGATAAGTGAGGTTGGCCTTTTTCTTATCAAAATCAACCTTAGCCAGGGTATGCTTCATCCAGTCTTTATCATCTCGATCTGGGTAATCTTCACGCGCATGGCCGCCGCGGCTTTCTTTGCGGTTTTCAGCGCCTTCCATGGTCACTACAGCTTGCGAGATCAGGTTGTCAAATTCCAAACATTCAAGTAAATCACTATTCCAAACTAGGCTTTTATCGGTGACCTCAATGTCATTGGATTGTTGCCAAATGTCATTAATCATTGTGACGCCTTCTTTTAGAATGTCGCCATCTCTAAACACTGCGCAGTTAGATTGCATAACTTTTTGCATTTTTAAGCGCATGCCAGCAGTGGTTTGACTGCCTTTTTTATAACGGGCATGGTCTAAACGCTCTATTGCCAGTTCTTGCCCATTTTCAGTGAGCGGTGCATGTGGCTGGTTTGGCTTTAATAATTCACCAGCTCTTAAACCAGCAGCGCGGCCAAAGACGACTAAATCAATCAGTGAGTTAGAGCCTAAGCGGTTTGCCCCATGAACGGACACGCAGGCTGCTTCGCCAATGGCCATCAGGCCGGGTACAGTTGCGTTGGTGTCATCGGCCGTTGGGTCAATAACCTCGCCATGGTAATTGGTTGGAATCCCGCCCATATTATAGTGCACAGTTGGCAAAACAGGAATGGGTTGTTTATTAACATCCACGCCGGCAAATACTTTTGCAGATTCAGATATGCCAGGCAATCGCTCGGCAAGTAATGCTGGGTCAAGATGGTCAAGGTGCAAATAAATATGGTCTTTATCAGGGCCAACGCCGCGGCCTTCGCGAATTTCAATGGTCATAGCGCGTGATACCACATCGCGTGATGCTAAATCTTTGGCACTTGGTGCGTAGCGTTCCATAAAACGCTCACCTTCGGAGTTGATTAATATACCGCCTTCACCGCGGCTACCTTCGGTAATTAGGCAACCAGCACCGTAAATACCCGTTGGGTGGAATTGTACAAATTCCATATCTTGCAATCCAATGCCTGCGCGCAGTACCATGGCATTGCCATCGCCTGTACAAGTATGCGCAGAGGTGCAAGAAAAGAAGGTGCGGCCATAGCCACCCGTTGCCATGATCGCAATATGCGAACGGAAAACATGTATTTTACCATCATCCATATTGATACAGACAACGCCTTTACATTCGCCTTTTTCCATAATTAAATCAATGGCGAAATATTCAATAAAAAACTCAGCATCATAACGCAAGCTTTGGCCATAAAGTGTATGAAGCATGGCATGGCCAGTTCTATCAGCTGCTGCACAGGTGCGCTGAGCTTCAGGGCCTTCGCCAAAATTTTGCATCATGCCGCCAAATGGACGCTGGTAAATTTTACCCTCTTCGGTACGTGAGAAAGGCACGCCAAAATGCTCAAGCTCATAAACCGCTTTAGGTGCATTGCGGCAAAGATATTCAATTGCATCTTGGTCACCAAGCCAGTCTGAGCCTTTGACCGTGTCATACATATGCCACTTCCAATTATCAGGACTCATATTACCAAGCGATGCAGCAACACCGCCTTGCGCCGCTACGGTATGAGAGCGGGTTGGGAATACTTTTGAGATACATGCGGTTCGAAGGCCAGCTTGAGCGCTGCCTAATGTTGCACGAAGCCCTGCACCACCGGCGCCAACCACCACAACATCATATTCATGTTCGACAATGTCATAGGCGTCTAAATTTAGATTTGCCATGTGCTTAAGCTCCGAAACTAATTTTTAAAATAGAAAAGATGCATGCAATGCCAATAAAGGTGGCAAAGAATGCATTTAAAATCAGCAATAAAATTTTCATCTTTTCGCCATGTATATAATCTTCAAGCACCACTTGCATGCCTAATTTCATGTGATAAACACTAGATGCGATGAATAAGATGAGCATTACTGAAACCAACGGACTGGCAATAAAAGCCATGGCTTCTTGGTATGATTTTCCAGCCATTGAATAGATGCTATACATAAAGAAAAGCGATAAGGGTAGATTGGCTAAGCCAGTTAGCCTTTGTTGCCAAAAATGACTGGTGCCATCTTTTGCACTGCCTAAACCACGCACCTTGCCTAGCGGGGTTCTCATGTCTGAACCATTTGAACTCATGTTAATCCCCTATTTCAAAATTATATATGTAAGCCACACGATTACGGTAGCACAAATGGGTATAATGACCGCTAGTTTTGCGACTAGTTCAACCACATCAAGATCAAAGCCTTTGCCTAAATCCCAAAAGAAATGTTTAACGCCGCCAAACATGTGATGAAATAATACCCATGTGAAACCAACCATTATTAAATAACCAAACGGGCTGGTCATAAAATAAGTGAATGTTGTATATGAGCTTTCGCCATAAGCCATGGCCATTAGCCACCAAACCACTAATATTGTGCCAAAATACATGGCAATGCCAGTTGCCCGATGCATTACAGATAGCAGCATGCTTAGCATGGGTTTATAAATGAATAAATGCGGGGAGAGAGGCCGTTCAACTTTTTTTGAATTTGCCATTTTAGAATTCGACATAGGAGCTTTGTCCTTTTGATATTATTGGCTGCAAAACCGTTAGTTTGCAATTGATTATTTCTAGACTTAGATTAGAAGGATTGCAATAAGCTCACCCAATTAATCCCGCTTTGTACAGTGAAATCGGCTAAATATCGCACTAAAATCTTATAAAAGATGGTCATAATCATAAGAATTCAGCAAAAAGTCATTGCTGATTCGCCTCATTTATAATTTCATGATACTATTTCAAATTGCTTAACAGTTATGGTTTGTCAACGCCACATCTTAAGCAGGTATAGATATGTTTCAGCTTTTATAACACCCCAGTTATTTTTTTAATAGCTCGCAGTAAAACATAAAAATAGCCGAGGCAATGATAATCATCGCGCCTGATATTGTGTAAATATCGGGCAATTGGTTGAATATAAAATAGCCTAATATTGCTGCAAAAACCAACTTTACATATTGGATATTACCTAGCAAGCTAGCTTCTGCATATTGTAAGGCCTTAACACCCAACCATTGACCAATTGCAGCAAGGCTGCCCATGGTAAATAAAAATAGTAGATCTGGAAGGTTAGGTATTTTACCGAGCCAAATAAGCGGTATGCCTGCCAATGCCCCTACAAAAACCGCTTGAAATACCAATAAAGTTGTAGTCGATTCTGTTTGTGTTAGTTTTCGCACCGAAATAACCGCAACAGCCGCCCCTAAAGCGCCAATAATTGGCACAAGGCTATGCATGTTAAAAACCCCGTTTACAGCTGGGCGCATTACGATTAACACACCTGCAAAGCCGACCAAAATAGTTAATAATCTGCGCCACCCAACGGGTTCTTCTAAAAAATATAATGCGAGCAATGCCACAAAGAATACTTGCGAGAAAGATAAGGTAATTGCTGTTGTTAATGGTAAGGCCGAGACTGCCCAAATTCCGCAAGATAAAGCGATGAATGCGCCAACGAGACGCATGAAATGCAGTTTTGTATTTTGCGTTTTTAAGGTTTTTAAAGGGGCTTTTATGATGAATGGCAAGGTTGACAATAAAATAACAAATTGCCGAAAGAACAGGATTTGCAATAAATGATAGTTGCTGCTTGCAATTTTTGCCATTGCCGCAACTGAAGCAAATAAAATTGCCGCTATTAGTGCAAGAAGAATGCCTTTACTGTTGTTGGAAATCTGTTGCAGGTAAGATAAAAATTTAACGGCCATTATATATTTACTTTACGTGGTAACTTGTTATAATGGTACCAAGTTACCACCACGTACAAAATTGTAAAGAGGTTTAATTATGTCAAGCCACAAAAATAAAAAAATTATTCGCGTTCAAACTGGTGTGCGGCTTGAAAAACGCTTGTTGAAAATATTAAAAGCGGTTGCTGCGCATAAAGAAATTGGTTTAGGGAATCTAATTGAAGGTGTTTTATTGCATAATTTTGAAGGCAAAACACCGTTTAGTACAGATACATTAGAATTTATTAATCAGATGAAAACTGCCTATAAATTTGACTTGTCTGCAGCTGATAGTCATAAATTATTTGAAGAGGAAGCCTGAATTTATTAGCCAACCATATGGGTATCAACTTTTATCTTTGGTGATGATGGCTATTGGCAATGGGTAAGGTTACTAACTAGCGGCTAAGTAAAGCGATGTTTTTATTTATTTTAAGTAGTTTCTTTGCCATTTCTAAATGTAAAATTTCAACCATTTTACCATCGACTTTTAGTGCAGCAAGGGCTTTGTTTTTTGGCTCTGCAAAGGCGCTGACTATATTATTAGCATGGTCAATCTCAGCAGGAGATGGGGCAAAAACTTGGTTGGCAATGTCAATTTGCTTGGGGTGGATGAGTGTCTTACCATCAAAACCTAACTGTTTGGCCTGAACGGTCTCATAATTCATGCCCAGCTCATCGCTAAAGTCATTAAATACGCCATCTAATATATGAATGTCATTAAGTCTTGCTGCCAATATACAGCTAGAAAAATAATTTAAAAACCCCAGTCGTTCTGGGTTCTCTGTGGATGGTAGCGGTATCTGCATTTCTTTTGCCAAATCATTCACACCCATCACAAAGCCCGCTAAGCGTGTAAAGCTTGCGGTTTTAGAAATTTGGAAAATGTTTAATAATGATAGCGCGGTCTCAATCATCACCCATAATTCAATATCCGCTGATGCACCCAATTCTGCCATTTTATCGGAAATAAAAATTACATCATCGGCTTTGCAAATTTTGGGTATTAATATGGCATTGGGCTTGCAAGTAATGGCGCAGGCAAGGTCGTCTTCAAACCATTTGGTGCTTAAGTCATTTATTCGAATGATCAAGCGTTTTTGCCCATATGGATTGCTACTAAGCTTTTTTGATAAAACTTCGCGGGCAAGTGGCTTTTTTTCGGGTACAACGGCGTCTTCAAAATCAAAAATTATTGCATCTGCTGCCAATTGCTCGGCCTTATCGAGCAATCGTTGGTTGGATGCAGGCATATAAAGTACGGATCGAAGGGGATAATTTTTCATAATTTGAAGGTAGTTGCCTATTGCTGAATGGGTTGGTCAGCGCGACTATTATACGCTATTGCTGGGTCAAATTCTTGGTGGCCACCCACTTTTAATGGTACAATTTTATCGGTTAATTTGGCTTCTTTTGCCATGTCCTGATGGCTCATCACATGGCCCTCAGGTGACATGCCAAGTTCGGTCAGTAATTCCATGTCCTTATTTTTTACTGGATTGGGCGTGGTTAGTAATTTTTCGCCATAAAACATGCTGTTCGCGCCTGCCATAAAGCAATAAGATTGCATTAACTTATCCATACTTTCGCGGCCAGCACTCAGCCTTACATAGGCCTTTGGCATCATAATCCTAGCAACTGCGATGGTTCGGATAAAGTCAAAATTTTCAATTTCATCAATGCCATCATCGTAAAGCGGGGTGCCTTTGACTTGTACCAATTTATTAATTGGTACACTGTCTGGGTGTTTTTCCATATTGGCGAGGGTTTGCAGCATGCCAGCACGATCTGTTTCTTGCTCGCCCATGCCAATAATACCGCCTGAGCAGACATTAATGCCCGCATCGCGCACACGTGAAATGGTATCTAAGCGGTCTTGATAACTGCGTGTGGTGATAATCTCTTTGTAATATTCTTCAGAAGTGTCAACATTATGGTTGTAATAATCTAACCCAGATTGTTTAAAACGGCCAATTTGTGCCTCAGTTAACATACCCAATGTAACGCAGCTTTCCATGCCCAAATCTTTAACGCCTTCAATCATCGCGCAAATTTGGTCCATATCGCGGTCTTTAAGGTCGCGCCAAGCAGCGCCCATACAATAGCGGGTTGCGCCAGCATCTTTGGCTTGTTGGGCTTGTTCCACCACACGGTTAACTTCTATCATTTTGGAGGCTTTAAGGCCTGTATCATAACGCGCTGATTGCGGGCAATATTTGCAATCCTCGGCGCAGCCGCCAGTTTTAATGCTGCAAAGTTGGCTTAATTGTACTTTATTGGGGTCAAAATGGGTGCGGTGAATCGATTGCGCTTCGAATAGTAAATCCATAAACGGCATGTTAAACAGTTCTAAAATCTCTTGGCGGGTCCAATTGTGGCGAATCTCACCCAGTAAAGTTGCTGTATCATCATTAATCGGGGATAGAGACATTCAATTGACCTTAAACTATTTTATTTTATTTTGAGCCAGTATAATTTATAAAATACAGAAACCCAAATATAATTTATTGATAATGCTATATTTGTTGAAACAATCAGGGTCAATCTAGCCAATGGTGCTAGCAAGCTTAAGAAAAGATGTAAAATGGCAACAATTTTAGCAATATCCTCGCAAGTGGCTTATGGCAATGTCGGCCTTAGTGCTTATCAATTTGCATTGCAGCGCTTGGGGCATAAGGTAATTGCGTTTCCGACCGTTAGCCATATTACCCACCCAAAGTTAGGCAAACCAAAAGGCATGGCTTTGTCGGGTGATATGTTGGCCGATATGGGGGCAGAGCTTATATCGATGCGGCTAGATGAGAAAATTGACTATATTATTAGTGGCTATTTTAACAGTATTGACCAAGCCAAGAGCGTTAAATGGCTGGTCACTCAGCTCAAAACCAAAAATCCAGATATTGAATATTGCTGTGACCCTGTGATGGGTGATTATCCTAAAGGGCTATATGTCGGGCAAGAGATTGCCGAATTTATTCGCGACCATCTTGCGCCGCTGGCGGATTTGGTCACCCCCAATCAATTTGAAGCAGAGTTTTTAGGCGAATTGCATAACCCGGAAACATTGTTAAAGTCGGTAAATGACGTGAAAAACATTTATATTGATAAGAATGGGCAATTATCACAAAATTTTGATCGGGCAGATATTCACCTAAATGGTGCGGGGGATTTGTTTGCGGCCCTATTTGTTGGTCATCGCTTAAATGGCATGATATCTAAACAAGCACTTGGAAAGACAAGTGAATTTATGACGCTATTAGCGATATATAGCCTAAAGCATGGCTGCGATCAATTGCCGATTATTGAAAATCAGCAATATTTGTAAATTCCTCTGCGACACATTAGCATATACTAATATAAAATTATCTAATATAGTATGTCATGATTATAACCATAAAGAGAAAGATACGTAATGAAAAATATTGGCAGTGTAGATAAAATTATTCGTTTTATATTGGCTTTTGCCTTGGCAGCAATTGCTTATAAATTCCAGAATGATTTGGGTGTTTATTTTTGGGTGTTATTAGCAGGTGCGGTTATTGCATTTGGCACGGCACTTATTAACTTTTGCCCATTATATTCGATCTTTGGCATTAAAACTTGCAAGATTGATTGAGTCTATTTAAAATTAGGCCAAATTGTTGACTTAAAGTGACTATTGGCAGGTAAAAAACATGAGAAACTTAAGCATTATAGACAAGCTGTTGCGTATTGCACTGATGGTCATCTTGGCGTTAATTGCACATTTTTATAGCGCAGAATTGGGCAATTTTTATTGGTTAATTATTATTGTAAATATATACCTTGTCGCCAGTTCATTTTTCAGCTTTTGTCATATTTACTATGTGCTGGGTTTAAGCAGCTATCGCCGAAAATTGACTTATGACTGATTTTTAAAGTAATTTTCAGATATTTGGCAGATGTTTGTAATAACATCTGCCAAATATCTTAATGCTATATAAGTTTTCGATTGATCAATGACTCAGCAATTTGTACGGTGTTAAGTGCCGCGCCTTTTCTGAGGTTATCAGACACAACCCAAATATTTAGGCCATGTTCAACACTTGCATCCTCGCGAATACGGCTGACATAGGTTGCATCTTCACCAGCAGCTTCAACAGGGGTGATATATCCTTCATCATCACGCTTATCGACCACCAAAAGACCTGGTGCTACGCGCATAATTTCACGGGCTTCCTTGGCGGTTACGGGCTTTTCAAACTCAATATTAATTGCTTCACTATGGCCGATAAATACAGGTACGCGAACAGCAGTTGCGGTAACTTTAATATTTGGGTCAAGAATTTTTTTAGTTTCAGCAACCAGTTTCCATTCTTCTTTCGTGTAGCCATCTTCCATAAAGACGTCAATATGCGGAATGACATTAAAAGCTATCTGCTTGGTAAAAATTTCTTTTTCTATCGGGTCATTTACAAAAATACCGCGTGTCTGGTTAAACAATTCGTCCATCGCCGCAGTGCCGCCGCCAGAAACACTTTGGTAGGTTGAGACCACCAAGCGCTTGATGGTAAATGCATCATGTAAGGGCTTTAATGCAACCAACATTTGCATGGTTGAACAATTGGGGTTGGCGATAATGTTGCGGGCTTTAAAGCCTTCCAATGCCTCAGGGTTCACTTCAGGAATCACCAAAGGCACGTCAGAAAAATAACGAAAATGTGAGCTATTGTCGATTACGACACAACCAGCAGCAGCAAAGATTGGGCCATATTTTTCAGATATTTTACCACCTGCTGAAAATAGCGCAATATCCGCTTGGCTGGGGTCAAAATGCTCTAGATTTTGGCATTTAATATCTTTATCACCAAAACTAATCACCCGCCCTTGGCTGCGGCTTGAGGCCAAGGCAAAAACCTCATCAACTGGAAATTGTCTTTCGGCCAATATTGCCAACATTTCGCGGCCAACATTGCCAGTAGCGCCGACGATTGCAACTTTATATCCCATTATTTCATCCTATTTGGAGGTCAACTCCGCTAAACTCCCACATTAAGCCTTAAGGCTCTCTTCTCCCCCGCGGGGAGAATGTGCGAGAAGGACAAGAGGAAAGGTTACGCAACCATTTTGGTGGTGCGTTTGGTAGTTTTTGTGGTGGTTTTTATCGTAAAAACGTACATGAATACCAATCTTTCATCTGCCCCAACGGCAAGAAGTGCGGCCTTTTTATCAAATAAGCTTTAAAATATCAAGTTAAAATCAAGTTTCTTTCAAATAAGCACTGTTTTATCGACAAATATTTTATCTAATCATTGCGGTCATAGTTGTAATAATGATGCTTGCGGGCTTTGCGGGCTTTATGTTTGGTTACAGCCTTTTTATAGCCCTCATCTTTTAAGAACCCGTCCTTGTGTAATTTGGCTAACTTTTTAAGCTCAGGGTCGTCCGCGTCATTTATATAGATATGGTCATCAGTTGTTATTGGGGGAGCTGCTTGTGGTGCTTTGGGTTTTAGTGTTTTTGTTTTTTGAGTTTTTTTGCGGATGAAGGCTGTTAATAGATCCGGCAATTGACCCAGTTCTGTGTCGTCATCAGCCGTATCAGATTTGCCCAATATTAATAAAATAATGATTGGTATGAATCCCAAAAATAGCCCCATTATCGGCCAAATTGGATGACCTCGGCCAAGTTTTCTAGCCAAAGCCCAACTCGCAGGTGCAAAAACCAAACCCCACATTATGCCAAACATCATATTCCTCACCTCAAAATAATATTCTATTTTGATTGTATCAGTTTAAAGAAAACAGGCAAGTTTGTTACCATATTATTTTGTTGGTTAAGAAAATGTGGCTTTATGCGGCGTTTAATCACTTAAATAACTAAAAACCTGGTCTTTTAATTGCATCCGTTTTTTGCGCAATGCGTCTTCATCAAAGCTAGAGACATGCTCATCACCAATTTCAATGCGGTGAATTTCACGGTTGACCAAGTGATATTCGTCAGACATTTTAACAAAATGTTGGTCACTTGTTTTTAAATCATGCATTTTTTTAACAAATTCTGGGAATTCTTCAGCCAACTCATGGGGTACATTGCTCATGTAGTTTCCTTTTTTATACTGTTATTCTCTCAACTAAAGCTTATGCTGATTGCCAATCATTGTCTTGATGTAGGTCAATATTTTCAATAAAAAACCCCGCATGAGTTAACTTGCGGGGTTTGAATCAATCAAAATGGTTGCTGTCTATTTTAGCTTATCCATTGCTGCTAAAATTGCATCGCCCATTTCAGATGTTGAACAAATCGCTTCGTCACCACGGGCAATATCACCAGTGCGTAAGCCTGATGCCAAAACAGCTTGAATGGCATCTTCAAGCAATTTAGCTTCGTCTGTCATTTTAAAGCTATATTTAAGTGCCATACTAAAACTTAGGATTGTCGCGATTGGGTTAGCAAGGCCTTTACCTGCAATGTCAGGCGCTGAGCCATGTACTGGTTCATAAAGTGCTGGTATTTTTCCATCTTTTTCCGCGCCTAATGAAGCCGATGGCAACATGCCCAATGAGCCTGTTAGCATGGCGGCAATGTCAGATAAAATATCACCAAACAAGTTGTCAGTTACGATCACATCAAATTGCTTAGGCGTGCGCACAAGTTGCATGGCGCAATTATCCGCTAACATATGTTCTAAAGTCATGTCTGCATATTCTTCAGCATGTATTTTAGTGGCAACGTCTTTCCACAATAAACCAGATTCCATCACATTATGTTTTTCGACTGACATAACACGGCTATCGCGCACTTTAGCAAGCTCAAATGCCACACGGGTCACGCGCTCAATTTCATAAGTGTCATAAACTTGCGTGTTTACGCCGCGTTGTTGGCCGTTGCCAAGGTCGGTTATGCCACGTGGCTCACCAAAATAAACACCACCTGTAAGTTCGCGTACGATCAGAATGTCCAAACCTTCAACAAGTTCGCGTTTGAGCGATGAAGCATCGGCAAGTTGGTCAAAACATACAGCAGGGCGAAGATTAGCAAACAAGCCCATATCTTTACGAAGGCGTAATAGGCCAGCTTCTGGGCGAACATCATAACCGATATTTTCCCATTGTGCGCCGCCCACAGCGCCAAAAATAACCGCATCGGCAGCCAAGGCTTTTTCCATGGTTTCATCTGAAATAGATTGCCCGTGGCTCTCGTATGCTGCACCGCCAACAAGGTCGGTTTCAGTTGCAAAGTCTGCCCCATTGTCGTTAAACCAGCTAATGATACGTTCGACTTGCGCCATTACTTCTGGCCCGATGCCATCACCAGGTAATAATAATAAATTTGTTGCCATTTGCTGACCTTTCACGGTGTTTATTTTATTTTTGGGGTTAGGGGTTTTTAGCGCAATATTTTTCAATTTGAAAGTAAAAAACGCATATTTATTGCTATTTTATCGTGCCTTATAAATTATCACTTGCAATATGGGCTGGTTAGTTGTACCCATAGTGCAAGTGGTACATATAAATCTTAAAGTTAGAACCCTTTATGCAAATCATCATCGATATAGAAGACAAAGCCCCGCTATTTGCCCAGCTTGTATCACAAATAAAATCTGCGATATTGGATGAAAAAGTAATGCCAGGTGATCCACTGCCATCAATACGGCAATTGGCGACGGATTTAGAATTGAATAAAAAAACCGTGGCAAAAGCCTATCAGCTTTTAGAGCGTGATAATGTTATTCAAACAAAAGGCTATCGGGGGACATTTGTTCATCAAGATGCGATTGCCAATTCAAGCTTTGATTTAAGCGTATGGCTTGGCTCAAAGATAGATCAAACCATCAAAACATTACGCAGCGCGGGCGCAACGGATAGCGAAATTCGCATTGCCTTTGCAAATGCCATGAGTAATAAAATAAAGAATAATAAAATAAAGTAAGGAATATATTATGGAAATTTTTGGAATATTTGGTCTTCTTGGTTTTGTTTTGGCGGGACATTTACAGATTGAAATCAAAAAATTAAAAATAGAAATTTCAAAAATTAACTCAACTCTTGCAGCGATTAAGAGTGATAAAGGAGAGTGAAATGACTTATATGGAAGTGATTTTTTATTCAGTATGTTTGGGGCAGATTTTTTTGCTTTCATACCATTACCCGAATAAACTTATTTACAGAGTGACTTATATTTTAACCCATTACCCCGTTGCTGACTACCCAAACTTCTACCCAACGGATATATATGT
>JADGDI010000003.1:0-7442 GCA_016744975.1 Hyphomicrobiales bacterium
GTTGATATGCCCGTCCGCGAGAATAGTACTGGCGGCGAGATCTTTATTACCAGTCAGCAAGGCATGGACGGCATCCTTAACCGATGCTTCCACCATTGTTGCCAACTGCCTGACCTGCTGATTAATCTGCTGCAAATCTTTTTCAAGGCAAAGATGCCATTCTTTCAGGCCCAGCAGGTGGGGTGGTTGGCGCAACGCAAACCAGTAAAATGGCAGGTTTTGATAAAATAATTGGCTTTGATATGGGTGGCACATCGACTGATGTTTCTCATTATAATGGCGAGCTGGAACGGGTGTTTGAAACCACTGTCGCAGGCATTCGTATGCGTGCGCCGATGATGAATATTCACACTGTTGCAGCAGGCGGTGGCTCGCTGCTTAGTTTTGATGGTAGCCGCTTTAGAGTGGGGCCAGAAAGTGCAGGTGCAAACCCAGGCCCTGCTTGTTATCGCCGTGGTGGTGGCCTTGCTGTGACCGATGCCAATGTGATGCTTGGTAAATTAAACGCCAAATATTTCCCCAGTATTTTTGGCGAAAATCAAGATCAACCCTTAGATGTGCCAGTGGTGCAGCAAAAATTTAATGAAATGGCGCATGATATTGGCGATGGGCGAAGCGGCGCAGATGTTGCCGAAGGGTTTTTGAAAATCGCCATTGAAAACATGTCAGAAGCCATCAAAAAAATATCGGTTGAGCGCGGGTATGATGTGAGTGATTATGCGCTAACAAGCTTTGGCGGTGCAGGCGGGCAACATGCTTGTTTGGTGGCTGATAGCCTGAGTATGAATAAGATATTTTTACACACTCATTCGGGCATTTTATCGGCCTATGGTATGGGGCTGGCGGATATACGTGCCAGTAAACAAAAATCAATTGAGTTGGATTTAAATAACCAAAATCTAGGCAAACTCAAAAGTGAATTAAATGAACTATCTGAGATTGTACGCAATGAATTACTCAGCCAAGATGTTGCAAAAGATGATATTACCATTGCACAAAAATTGCATATCCGCTATGCGGCAACCGATAGTATTTTAAGCGTTAACATGGCCGATTTGCCGCATATGATTTTGCAATTTGAACAAATGCACAAGCAACAATTCGGTTTTATTGCGCCTGAAAAACAACTGATTATTGAGGCAATTAATGTCGAAGCCTATGGCGGTGGTGCAAGCCTTGACGAAGAAATTCATGGGCTAATTGTTGGCGAGGCTGAGCCGATTGACAGCAGCGAAATATTCTCAGATGGAAAATGGCAAAGAGCTAATATTTTTGACCGTAATAAAATGCAAGCAGGCCAAACAGCAACAGGGCCTGCGCTTATTATTGAACCGCATGGTACGATCTCGGTCGAACCAGGTTGGCAAGCGCAAATGACAGCAGCGCGGCACATGGTGTTAACCCGCATCATCGCGCGAGAAGAACGCATTGCCATTGGCACTGAGGCTGATCCCGTAATGTTGGAGATTTTTAATAATTTATTCATGTCGATTGCGGAGCAAATGGGGGTTACTTTAGAAAATACCGCATCCTCTGTAAATATAAAGGAGCGACTCGATTTTTCCTGCGCGGTGTTTGACCCAAAGGGTACATTAATTGCCAATGCCCCGCATATGCCTGTACATTTGGGCTCTATGGATCGCAGCGTACAATCGATCATTAAACAAAACCCAATTATAAAATATGGCGATGTTTATATGCTCAACAACCCATATAATGGCGGCACACATTTGCCAGACATTACGGTTGTCACCCCTATTTTTGATGATACACATGACCGTATTCTTTTTTATGTTGCTAGCCGAGGCCATCATGCTGATGTTGGCGGTAAAGCACCTGGTAGTATGACACCAGATGCTATAACCCTTGATGAAGAAGGTATTTTAATTGATAATTTTAAGCTGGTTGAAAATGGTATCTTTCAAGAAAAACAAGCGCGTGAATTATTTGCATCGGGCGATTACCCTGCGCGTAATATAAATTACAATATTGCGGATTTAAAAGCTCAAATTGCCGCTAATGAAAAAGGCATTTTGGAGCTTAAGCGCATGGTCAAACATTTTGATGTTGATGTGGTTGAGGCCTATATGGGCTATGTGCAAGATAATGCAGAAGAAAATGTACGCCGCGCCATAGCCAAGCTTTCGGACAGTGAATTTTGTTATGAAATGGATCAAGGGGCAAAAATTTGTGTTAAAATTAGCATCGACAAACAAACCCGCAGTGCCATTGTTGATTTTAGTGGCACGTCCGGTTCAAGAAGTGATAATTTTAATGCACCAGAACCAGTTTGCCGCGCTGCGGTTCTATATGTTTTTCGCTGTTTGGTTGATGATGACATCCCGATGAATGCGGGTTGTTTAAAACCTATTACCATCATTATTCCTGAAGGTAGTATGTTAAAACCTACTTACCCTGCCGCGGTGGTTGCAGGGAATGTCGAGACCAGCCAAGCGGTAACGGATACGTTGTTTGGTGCGCTTGGTGTTTTGGCAGCAGCACAAGGCACGATGAATAATTTTACCTTTGGCAATGCGGAATATCAATATTATGAGACCATTTGCAGCGGTTCTGGTGCGGGGAGAGATCATCATGGCACATCGGCCATTCATACCCATATGACCAATAGCCGTTTAACCGACCCAGAGATTTTAGAATTTCGCTATCCTGTTTTATTGTCCAGTTTTGAAATTAGGCGCGGTAGTGGTGGTCGGGGTAAGTTTAATGGCGGCGATGGCACATTACGCAAAGTTAAATTCTTGCAAAAAATGGATGTGGCTTTAATCACTGGGCATCGCCGTATCCCACCATTTGGATTAGATGGCGGTGGCGATGGTCAAATTGGTAAAAACAGCGTTATACGCCATTTGGGTGGTGAAGAAATATTAAATCATTGTGACCAAACCATCGTTGATATTGGCGAAACCTTGGTCATCCAAACCCCAACAGGCGGTGGGTTTGGACAGAAGTAAATTAAGCTTCCTCATGCAAACTGGCAGAAATTTCGGTTTCTGCCAGTTTGTTTTTTATAATGCTTTTTAAAGTTGATATGTTATAGTTTCCTGTCACAAAGGAAACTTAATGTTAGAAAAAACCACGATTGATCAAGCTTATACGCTGATACAACCTCATATTCGCCAAACCCCAATCATTCATATATCAGCTGCTGATATATTGGGAGATCGCAATGATAATAACCGAATTTGTTTAAAGCTTGAGCAGCTGCAATATGCGGGTTGTTTTAAAACCCGGGGTGCTTTTTATGCTTTATTGTCGCAAGATAAATTACCAAAATTAGTGGCTGCTGCATCCGGTGGAAACCATGGCGCGGCGGTGGCATATGCTGCTCAAAAGCTGAATATCCCGTGTGATATATTTGTACCAAGTTCAGCCCCAAAACCCAAGGTTGACCGCATTAAAGATTTTGGTGCAAATATTGTGGCCGAGGGTGAAAATTTTGCTGCTGCCTTGAAAAACTGCGAACAGCATATCGCCAAAACTGATGCTTTTTCCATTCATGCTTATAATGATATGGCAACGATTACTGGCCAAGCAACACTCGCGCTTGAATGGCTTTCGCAAATTAAAGATCTGGACACCATTATTATTGCCGTTGGAGGCGGTGGGTTAATTGCAGGCATGTCCAGTTATATAAAAATGGTATCTGATATTAAGGTGGTTAGTGTTGAGACGAGCAATAGCGCAAGCATGTATCATGCCATTATAAATGATAAGCCCGTAAAAATTACACCTTCAGGCATGGCTGCCGATAGCTTGGGCGCCAGCATTGCAGGGGATAATTGTTTTACGCTGGCAAAAAGCAATGTGGATGAATTTATTTGCGTTGAGGATGAAGATGTATTAGAAGCACAAAGGCTATTGTGGAAAGATTACCGAACCATTGCAGAGCCAGGCGGCGCTGCTGCCTTTGCCGCCCTATCATCTGGTGTTTATGAAACATCACCGAATGAGAAAATTGGTATCTTGGTATGCGGTGGCAATACAAAATTTGATAATTTTATTTAAATATGTGGTGTAGCTCGATATGGAAAATCAAATAAAAAGTGTCATCATTACTGGCGCAAATCGCGGCATAGGTTTGGCGCTGACCAAAACCTTTGCTAAAGCGGGTTATCATGTTATGGCCACAGCACGCAAACCCCTGCAAGCGGTTGCTTTAATTGAATTGGCCGATAGTGATGCGCATAATATTAGCATATTCAAATTGGATGTGGCCTCTAAATTGTCGGTTGATAATTTTTCCAAAACTATTGCCGATATACCGGTCGATATTCTAATTAATAATGCAGGTATTTTAGACACATATGACAGCTCGATTGATAATATTGACTTGGTTAGCTTTGGCGAAGTGTTGATTACCAATACCATAAGCCCAATACGTGTGATGCGCGCTGCAATGAACAGTTTACGACTGAGTAATATTAAAAAAGTGGTTAATATTTCAAGTAATATGGGCAGTTTTTCACGCATTACCGATGGTGCTCATGCTTACCGCACATCCAAAGCAGCGCTTAATAAAGCTATGCAAATCTTTAGGTTTGAGCTGGAAAAAGAAGGCTTTACCATTATGAATTTACACCCAGGTTGGGTTAAAACTGACATGGGCGGTAATGCTGCAGATATAGATGTAGAAACTAGCGCTCAAGGTTTGTTCAAAGTTATAGAGGTCACAACCGCCGCCCAAACCAACCAAATCATTAGCTATGATGGCAGCGTGATGGATTTTTAAAATCAAATGAAACTCACGGTATAAATGAGTTCACCTGCTAAATATTGATTTGGATATATTCTTCTTTATAACTTGTGTTTTTGGTGCTTTGCGGCTGTTTTTTCTGGAAATTGATAGGATTTAATTCTATAATGCAGCTGCTAGATGGCTGGGTAATCGCTTGATTTTATTAAGAGGAAAGTCCGGGCTCCATAAAAACACAATGCTGGATAACGTCCAGCGGGGGTGACCCTAGGGAAAGTGCAACAGAAATTAAACCGCCATATTTATATGGTAAGGGTGAAATGGTGCGGTAAGAGCGCACCGCGTTTTTGGTAACAGAAACGGTCCGTGTAAACCCCATTGGGAGCAAGACCAAATAGGAGCGGCATGTTCAAGGCATTGCCTATGATGGATGCGTTTTTACATCAGATCGCTCGGGTTGGTTGCTAAAGATATTTGGTAACAAATATATTAGATGAATGATTATCGTTTACAAAACTCGGCTTATAGGCCATCTAGCAATATTCTTATTGATGAATTTAATGTGATTTGATTGTTGGTATTATTTCGCGTGATTTATGATTAATAAATGCTTAATTTCCATTGACGGGCATTGTTTTCCATGATATTCCATAAATATCCAGATAATGTTGATTTTATCAATATTATGCGGCGGATTTGAAAAGGCATATTAGAGGCACAGCTAGCGGTAGCTGAATTTCTATGTCTGTTGTGCAAAGAAGGTGAGGCCATCTTCTTTGCCATTCAATTCATACCGATTGTTTTGAGTTTAGGTTTTATTGTGCAACCATTTGTTTCATCCTATACCAATAAGATAGATAAAAAAGGCAGGGTTTCTGTACCTGCAGCCTTTCGTGCAATTGTTAGCCAAGATGGGCTTAACCAAATTTTCTGTTATAATGCTTTGGACGTGCCAGCGATTGAAGCGGGCGGTGCGGCATTGGTTGGTAAAATTGATCAATTGTTGGGAAATTTGCCGCCCTATAGCGAGGAGCGGGATATTTTATCTACGGCATTATTTGGCCTTAGTGAAAATCTAAAAATAGACAATGATGGCCGTATAATATTACCCGAAGCG
The DNA here is from genome assembly GCA_016744975.1 of Hyphomicrobiales bacterium. Taxonomy (GTDB): domain Bacteria; phylum Pseudomonadota; class Alphaproteobacteria; order Rhizobiales; family OSC116; genus OCS116. The sequence continues at coordinate 5,832 of JADGDI010000003.1, forward strand.
TTGCGAGATGCTGCAAAAATAACTAATTTTGTGACTTTTGTTGGCATGGGTGATAAATTTCGTATATGGTCGCCAGAAATATTTGATGACTATCTGGTCGAGGCACAGAAAAAGGCGATAGAGCATCGCAAATTATTTTCAAACCGCCCCGCAGATTAATGAAAAGCCAATGAATGACTGACATAAGCCCCCATTATCCCGTGTTGATGGATGAAGTATTACAAGTGCTAAACCCGCAAGATGATGATGTGATTGTTGATGGTACCTTTGGTGCAGGTGGCTATAGTCGCCATATTTTAGAGGCGTCAAATTGTAATTTATTGGCGATTGATCGAGATCCTAATGCCCAACAAGCTGCCAATCAAATGGCCACAGAATATGGTGAAAGATTTAAATTTTTAGCGGGTCAATTTGGCGACATGCAAGCATTGTTGGCCACACAAAATATTACAAAGCTAAATGGGATTGTGCTTGATATCGGCATTTCATCCATGCAAATAGACCAAGGTGAACGCGGCTTTTCATTTCAAAAGGATGGGCCGCTGGATATGCGAATGAGCAGTGCTGGCATAAGTGCTGCCGATGTGGTTAATCACTTTTCTGAAGCAGATTTAGCGCGGATATTCTATATTTTGGGCGATGAGAAACGCAGTTACCCTATTGCGGGCGCTATTTTGCGCCAACGGGTTGATAAGCCATTTGAAACCACGCTAGAGCTGGCAAATCTCATTGAAAATACAATCAAAAAAGGGAAGTCAAAAATTCATCCAGCAACCAAAGTATTTCAGGCATTGCGTATTTTTATCAACCAAGAATTAAATGAATTGGTTAAATCGCTCAATGCAGCAGAATGTTTGTTAAAACCTGGTGGGCGGTTGGTTGTGGTTAGTTTCCATTCGTTAGAGGATCGGATCGTGAAAAAATTTCTTAAAAGCCGTACAGGTAACTTATCCGCGCCTTCAAGGCATGTTATGGCGCTAGAGGAAACTGAAAAACCAAGCTTTACGTTAATCAATCGTAAGGTAATTACCGCTACAAAGGATGAACTGGATGCCAATATCCGCTCCCGTTCGGCAAAATTACGCGCAGCGATGCGAACCGATGCTGAAATGTTTGGTGAATATTTTAATCCATTACCCAAAATGCCACAATTGGATGTTTAATTTCGTCGGCAAATTTTGAATTAGGTATTATGTTTAGATATTTATTAATTTCTGGTATTGTTTTGGTGTCTTTAATGACCTTTCAACTCTATGAAGTGAGCTATAATAGCAATGATGTTCGTAATAATATCAATTTATTAAAAGCCGAAATTATTAAAGAAAAAGAAAAGATAAACAATTTAAAGGTTGAATTGGCATATGCCAAACGCCCTGAGAATATCCAATCTTTAAACAATAATTTGCTTGGCCTAAAACCCCAAAAAATCGATCAGTTTATTAATATTGATCAATTACCAGATGCCTATATCAAACCACTACCAGAGCAAGACACGTTGAGCTTAGATGATCAGCAGATTGTAGACCCAATTGGCGCACTTTCTGCCGAAGTGATTAAACAAAATTAACCATTTAAAGTTACATTCATTATAAATTATATAATCATTTAAGG
>JADGDI010000003.1:7452-56897 GCA_016744975.1 Hyphomicrobiales bacterium
GTTTTAATGTTGGCAATAACAGTAAAGATAAGCAAAAACCCACCCCAGCAGAAATAGAATTAAACCAACATAAATTGTTTAAACTGCGGTTGATCATGTTAAGTGGTTTTTGTGTTTTAATGTTTTTTGCCTTGTTTTTAAGGCTTATTCTATTGGGCATAAGCCCCGAAATTGTAGAAAATAAGGCACATAAAAATAGTGCGGTTATAGAGAAGCCTCGGCCAGATATTGTTGACCGCGATGGGGTTATTATTGCAACGGATATAAAAGTTGCTTCCTTATTTGCCAACCCGCAAAAAATTGCCGATGTAGAAGATACTCTTGATCAATTGGGCGCGGTTTTTAGTGATTTAAATTGGGATCAAATGCGCAAACGTTTAAACAGTAATGCACGTTTTGCATGGATAAAACGCGAGATTACCCCCGCGCAGAAACAACAAGTTCATGAGCTGGGTTTGCCAGGTTTGTTTTTTACCGAAGAAAATAAACGGGTTTATCCAGCAGGGAATTTGGCCTCACATGTTTTAGGCCATGTGAATATTGACCATGTTGGTAAGGCGGGGTTGGAAAATTTTATAAATCACTTTAAAACCCCATTAAAGCCAAATTATCGCCAAGATTCTGCTGGTAAAATACACCAACCGCTGGTTTCAAGTCTTGATTTAAAAGTGCAATATGTAGTGCATGATGAATTGTCCCAAGCGATTGAAAAGTTTAAGGCCGTAGCGGGCATGGGCTTGGTTCTTAATATCGACACAGGTGAAGTTATCAGCATGGTTAGTCTGCCAGATTATGACCCGAATATTCCAAAGCAAGCACTTGAGAAAAAACGTCTGAACCGAACGACCGGCGGAACATTTGAACTTGGTAGCGTGTTTAAATTGCTAACGATGGGCATGGGGATAGATTATGGTGTCACAACGCTTGAAGGAGGGTATGATGCTACCCATAAACTCAAAGCGGGCAATAAGTATATTGGCGACTATCACGGCAAAAAACGGTTTTTAAGCGTTCCAGAAATTTTTATATATTCTTCCAATATTGCAACTGCCAAAATGGCACTGGATGTTGGGACAGAACGGCAACAAGAATTTTTAAAGAAAATCAATTTGCTTGATAAGCTTGAGACAGAACTTTCAGGTAGCGCGCGGCCACAATTTCCTACTAAAAAAAGATGGAAACGGGTTAGTACCATCACCATCTCTTACGGCCATGGCATAGCAGTTACACCATTGCAAGGTTTGGTGGCTAGTGCCGCCATGATGAATGGCGGGTTTTTTGTACCGCCAACATTTTTAAAGCGAACGCTTGAAGAGGCTGAATTTTATCGTCAACGGGTTATTAAACCTGAAACCAGCAGAGATTTAGTTTATCTAATGCGCTTAAATGCGCTTGAAGGCAGTGGTAAGCAAGCCAAGGTAGATGGTTATTTGGTTGGCGGTAAAACTGGTACGGCTGATAAGCCGATAAATGGAAAATATAGCAAAGATAAATTAATTGCCTCCTTCTTAAGTGTGTTTCCAACCGATAAGCCTAAATATATGATGCTAATTTCATTGGATGAACCAAAAGGCTTGCCAGAAACGCATCATTATAAAACTGCTGGCTGGAATGCAGCACCAACAACTGGTAAGGTTATAAAACGCATTGCCCCGCTTTTAGGCCTTGCACCGCGCTTTGATAACCAAAAAATTGATGGTATGAATTTGCTTGAAAAAACACATAATTGAATAGAATAAATTGGTATAAATATGCATTTGAATGATTTGATAAAAGACATTGAGAAAATAGAAATTTGCGGCTCTAGCGATGTTGATATTTTAGGATTGGAAGCGGATAGTCGAAATGTAAAACAAGGCTTTTTGTTTGCAGCACTTAAGGGTGTGGCATTGGATGGTACAGAATATATTGACCAAGCGATAAAATCTGGTGCAATTGCAATTTTAGTGAATGCTGATTATCAAGGTGAAATGCGTGATGATGTTTTATGGGTTAAAGCGATAGAGCCGCGTAAGGCCTTGGCGCTTTTGGCCGCTAATTTTTACCCTAACCAACCACCCTATATTTTAGCAATCACTGGCACTAATGGTAAATCATCAATTGCCGACTTTTTACGGCAAATATTTGCTGAAGCAGGTAAGAAGTCCGCAAGTGTTGGAACTTTAGGCGTTCAAATAGCTCAAAAAGGTCAAAAAGATGGCTTTATTAAACTTGAACATACATCGCCAGACCCAATAAACTTGCATAAGATTTTAAACCAATTGGCGCTGGATGGTGTCGAATATTTATCAATAGAAGCAAGCAGTCATGGGCTTGTGCAAAACCGTATGGATGGAGTAAAAATTTGCGCCGCTGGTTTTACCAATTTAACTTTGGATCATTTGGACTATCATTCAAATATGGAAGAATATTTTGAAGCCAAAATGCGATTATTTACCGAATTGTTACCCAAAACCTCACAAGCTGTCGTATTTGCAGATGGTGCTTATTCAACGAGAGTGGCCAATATTGCAGGCTTTGCTGGGAGTAATGCCAAAAAAGTAGGCTTTAAGGGCAATTATATAAAGCTAAATAAAGTGGAACATCGTGCAAATGGTCAATTGATGAATTTCACGCTTGATGATAAAGACCATGAAGTGCTTTTACCCTTAATTGGTGGCTTTCAGGTTGAAAATGCACTGGTTGCAGCAGGGCTTGCTCTGTCTATGGATGGTGTTGAAACTGATTATGTGATTGAAGCATTAACAAAGTTGCAAGGTGCAAAAGGCCGTTTGGAATTGGTTGGTAAAAGTCAAAAAAATGGGCGTATATTTGTTGACTTTGCCCATACACCGGACAGTTTGGAAAATGCATTATTAGCGCTTCAACCATATTTAGAAAATTCCGCTAAGTTAATTATAGTGTTTGGTTGTGGTGGTGATCGAGATAAGAGCAAACGGCCTCTAATGGGAAAAGCTGCTGAAAAATATGCAGATATTGTAATTTTGACAGATGATAACCCGCGTTATGAAGATGCTGCAAGCATTCGGACAATGGCTAAAGCTGGCTGCCCTAATGCGATAGAAATTGGTGATCGGACTGAGGCCATAAAACATGCAATTTCATTGTTGGATGAAGGTGATATATTAATGGTAGCTGGTAAAGGCCATGAGGCTGGGCAATCTATTAAGGGTAAGGTTATTGGTGGTTCTGACCAAGAGACAGTTTTGGCGATGTTAGAGGTGGATAATGACTGAGCAAGTTTTATGGCTCGGTGCTGATTTATTAGCAGGGCTTGAAGGGGAATTGATTTCAGGCAATCTACAAAACATTTCTGGTATTTCTATCGATAGTCGTGATATTACCCAAGGTGATGCATTTTTTGCTATTAAAGGCGATAAGTTTGATGGTCATGCCTATACCCAAATGGCAGCAGATCAAGGTTCAAAAGCGGTGATAATTTCTGATCAAAAATCAATTCCCAAAGCCGAAAATGTTGCGGTTATATTGGTAAATGATGTATTGGTATCACTTGGTAAGCTTGCAATTGCTGCGCGAGCTCGAAGCAAGGCTAAAATAATTGCAATTACTGGCAGTGTCGGTAAAACTTCTAGTAAGGAATTTCTACTTTCTTGTTTGCAGAAAGTTGGTAAATGCCATGCATCTGTTAAGAGTTTTAATAATCATTGGGGGGTGCCGGTCAGTTTAGCGCGCATGCCTGCAGATTGTGACTATGCAATATTTGAAATTGGGATGAATCATTTAAATGAAATTACCCCTTTGGTTAAAATGGTACGCCCAAACATTGCCATCATCACAACGGTTGCCCCAGCCCATCTAGGGTTTTTTAAAGATCTTGAAGAAATTGCACTGGCAAAATCTGAAATTTTTGAAGGCATATCGCAGCATGGATATGCTATTCTCAACCATGATAACCAGTTTTTTGATTATCTAAAAAACAAGGCTCAAGCAAAGGATGTTGAGAATATTCAATCTTTTGGTGTGCATAAAGACAGTGACTTGCGGCTGATTAACGTAGATTTGAAACCCGACCATTCTATGGTTGAAATTGAATTAAACGGTCAGAAACACCATTATAAGATTGGTTCACCAGGCCGTCATCAGGTGCAAAATTCGCTTGGTTTACTGCTAATTGTCGCAAATTTAGCGATTGATATTAATGATATTCTACCTGTATTAGCCAATATAAGCTTAAGTGATGGGCGCGGCTCAATCACCAGTCAGGCTATAGCAAGCGGTGTGATTACCTTGATAGATGAAAGTTATAATGCTAACCCTGCATCTATGGTGGCAGCATTCAGTGTGCTTGATGCACAATACCCCAAAAAATTAGGGATAAAAATTGCCATTCTAGGTGATATGCTAGAATTGGGCACGGGATCGCCACAAATTCATGCCAATCTAGCAACAGAAATCATGGTCTCCAAGATTGATAAAGTGATGGCTTGTGGAACTGATATGAAATATTGCTATGATTTACTGCCCGTTGATAAACAAATGTTATTTGCGAAAAACTCTTTTTTATTGGCAGAAAGTATATTAGACCATATTCATCCTGATGATGTGGTGATGGTTAAGGGTAGTTTGGGCAGTAAAATGTCAAAAATTGTAAATAAGATAAAACTGAATTTTGAGGGCAGTCAATGATACATTACCTACTAAATGAATTTAGCGAATATTTTTCATTTTTGAATGCATTTAGTTACATAACTTCACGGGCAGGCGCTGCTTTGCTGACCTCTATGTTATTGGTGTTTATTTTTGGGCCAGGTCTTATTAAACGGCTTAAAACAATTCAAGGTGAAGGTCAGCCCATTCGTGAAGATGGGCCACAAAGCCATATCATTAATAAACAAGGCACTCCGACAATGGGTGGTTTAATGATATTGATGGGCATCGTGATTAGTACATTATTATGGGTAGATTTAAGCAATCAATATATTTGGTATGTGTTATTGGTTACACTGGGTTTTGGTGCAATTGGTTTTTATGACGACTATTTAAAGCTAAAACGCCGTAGCGCAAATACAAAATTCACTGGTAAAATGCGATTGTTGCTTGAGTCAATTATATCTTTAGTTGCGGTTGCAGGCATTGTCTCATTACAAAAAGATGGCTTTGATACTTCATTGGCTTTTCCGTTTTTTAAAGATTTACTGATAAACCTTGGTATGTTTTTCCCATTTGTAGCAGCATTTACCATTGTGGGTTTTGGTAATGCGGTTAATTTAACCGATGGCCTTGATGGCTTGGCAATCGTACCTGTTATGATTGCGGCAGCAACATTTGCATTATTGGCTTATGTGGTTGGTAATTCTGTATTTTCTAGTTATCTGCAGGTTCATCCCGTGCAAGGCACAGGTGAGCTAACCATTTTATTAGCATCCTTAATTGGCGCTGGCATTGGTTTTTTGTGGTTTAATGCGCCACCAGCAATGATTTTTATGGGCGATACAGGCTCTCTGGCATTGGGCGGTACTTTGGGTGTGGTCGCAGTGGCTATTAAACATGAAATTGTTTTGGGTATTGTTGGTGGTTTGTTTGTGCTTGAAACGGTCTCAGTTATTGTACAAGTGATTTCCTTTAAGCTCACTGGAAAGAGAGTTTTTCGTATGGCACCACTACACCATCATTATGAACAAAAGGGTTGGGCAGAACCAACAATTGTTATCCGGTTCTGGATTATCGCATTCGTTTTGGCGCTAATTGGCCTTGCAACCTTAAAATTGCGCTAGACATATAGGCGAAATATGATTGACTTAAGTTTCTTGTCAGGCAAGCAATTTGCTATATTCGGCCTTGGTAAAAGTGGCCTTTCCACGGCGCGGGCGTTACAAGCAGGTGGTGCTACCGTTAAGCTTTGGGATGATAATGAACACGGGCGAACTCATGCATTGAATGCTGGGTTTGATTTGCAAAATCTTTATGAAACTAATCTTTCACAATTTGACGGCTTAATTTTAAGCCCAGGTGTTCCGCTAACTCACCCAGTACCGCATGATCTAGTCAAAGCAGCAAATGCCGCTAATATTTCAGTCATCGGTGATGTGGAATTATTTTTACAAGCGATCAAGCAGGTAAAAGGTGCAAAATTTATTGCTGTAACAGGCACAAATGGAAAATCCACCACAGTGAGCTTAATCCACCATATATTATATGATGCGGGCCTTAATGTTCATTTAGGCGGTAATATCGGCTCAACTGCGGTGCTGGATATGGCAGAAGTTATGGCTGACCATGTTTATGTGGTTGAGCTGTCTAGCTATCAAATTGATTTAATGCCTTCATTGCAAAAGGTGGGGTTTGCACCAGATGTTTCAGTTCTAATTAATGTTTCGGCAGATCATATTGACCGCCATGGCACCATAGAAAATTACGCAAATGTTAAATCTCAAATCTTCAAAAACCAACATTCAGGTGATTTGGCAATCATTGGCGTTGATGATGAATTTGGTATTAAATTTGCTCAAGATTATGTTTGCAGACCTGAACATGGCCAATTGATAAGAGTGGCTGCAACAAATAAGCAAGCCGATATTTTTTGTGTGAATGGTAGCGCCGTTAAAAACACCAATAATGAAAATGAAAATGAACTATTTAATTTAGACTCGGCAATTCGTTTGCAAGGTGTTCATAATTTGCAAAATGCTGCTATCGCATATGAAATTGCAAAATATTTTAATATAGATGATCAAAAAATCAAAGCCGCAATGCATAGTTTTTCAGGGTTAGAGCATAGAATGGAAACCGTTGGCCGCATATTGACAGCTGATGGAGAAATATTATTTATCAATGATAGTAAGGCTACCAATGCCGAAGCCGTTAAACCTGCGCTGGGCGCTTATCAGCAAGTTTACTGGTTGGTAGGTGGTTTGGCTAAAGAAGGCGGTTTACAGTCACTTAAAGGGGAGCTTGATAATGTTAAAAAAGCCTATCTTTTTGGCAGCTCAGCTCAAGAATATGCCAATAATTTAGTTGGTGTGGTAAATTTTGAAGTTTTTTTGAAAATGGAGGATGCCATTAATAAAGCCCTAACCGAAATAGTGCATTCTAACCTTAAAGGGCAAAAAGTTGTTTTATTATCCCCTGCTGCCGCGTCATTTGATCAATTCAAAAATTTTGAAGCACGCGGCAATCGGTTTAAAAAAATAGTTAAGAAACGCGGCGCAAAGTTGATCTAACGGGTTTGGATGGTTGAATGTTATTAAGCAGAACAGATCGTAGCTATTTTAGTGAATGGTGGTGGACGGTTGATAAATTAGCATTATTGACTTGCATTATCTTGATGGTTGTTGGCTTGGTTTTAGCGCTAGCAGCTAGCCCTTCCGTGGCTGTGCGTATTGGGCTAGATGAAATGTATTTTGTTAAAAAGCAATTAAAATTCATCCCGATTGCATTATTTTTGATTTTATCGATAAGCTTTATTAGCTCTGAACGTGCGTTACGAACCATTGCTTTGTTGCTGTTTGTTGGCGGTATTATTCTTATCATTGTTGCCTTGCTTTCAGGCGTGCAAATTAAAGGCTCAAGCCGTTGGGTTTCGCTCGGTTTTATGTCATTGCAACCTTCAGAAGTGGTTAAGCCTGGTTTTGTAATTTTGATTGCATGGCTTTATTCGCAAGGTATGAAATACCCAAACATAAAAGGCAGTTTAATGGCATTTGGCCTTTATGCAGTCTTTATAACATTGCTGATTCTTCAGCCAGATATGGGGCAAACGGTTTTGGTGACAACCATATGGGCTAGCATGTTTATGTTATCGGGTGCTCCAATTTGGATATTTGCAGTTATTTTGGGTATCATTGCAGGAGGAGGTGCGATTGCTTATTTCACCATGAGCCATGTTGCCTCGCGTATTGACCGCTTTTTAGACCCAGCTTCTGGTGATACTTATCAGGTAGATATGGCAATGCAATCTTTTATGCAAGGCGGCTGGTTTGGCAAAGGGCCTGGTGAGTCGAGTGTTAAGAACCTGTTGCCCGATGCCCATACCGATTTTGTTTTCGCAGTGGTTGGTGAGGAGTTCGGTATTGTTGGCGCGATGTTGATTATCGCGGTTTATGGATTGATGATATATAGTTTTTTACGTCATGCATTTGTGATTAAAAACATGTTTAAAAAACTCAGCATTACAGGCCTTACAGTGATGTTTGCCATGCAAGCCTTTATTAATATGGGGGTGAATTTAAATATTTTACCGGCAAAAGGCATGACATTGCCGTTTATATCATCTGGCGGCTCGTCTTTACTGTCTATGTCAATAAGTGTTGGGCTGTTATTGGCATTAACTAGAAGGCGACCGCAAATCGATCAATTTCAAAACCGCCACTCTTTTAATGCATCTGCATCAGTGGTTTAAATAATGGATAACAAGTTACAAGCTAAAAAGCTAAATATTTTATTGGCAGCAGGTGGCACTGGTGGCCACATAAGTCCTGCCGAAGCTTTGGCGGAAATATTGAATAAAAGAGGTCATCGGGTTTTTCTGGCAACGGATATAAGAGGTATGCGGTTTGCACAAAATTTTCCTGCCCATGATATCAAAATTATAGAAGGCGCAACGGTTTTTTCTAAATCCCCTATTTCACTGATTAAATCCATTTACAAAATTTGTAAGGGCGTTGTTCAGTCGTTATTTTATGTGAGCCGTAACAAGGTTGATATCGTGGTTGGTTTTGGGGGCTATCCAAGCTTTACACCAATGCTTGCAGGCAAAATTTTGCTTAGGCCAAGTATTTTGCATGAGCAAAATGCGGTTTTGGGTCGTGCCAATAGAGTTTTGACAAAATTTTCAAAACAAGTGGCTTTGAGTTTTCCTGAAACAAAATTTACGAGCGATATTAAATCTAAAACCAGTTTTGTAGGCAATCCATTGCGTAAAATTGTAATTGAATATGGGCAGTCTGAATATCAAACTTATGATAAAATTTCCAAATTTAAATTGGTGGTTTTTGGTGGCTCACAAGGTGCAAAAATATTTAGCGATATATTGCCTAATGCCTTGGGCATGTTGCCCAAAGAATTGTCTAAAAATATCAAACTAACCCAACAAGTTGCCAATAGCCAAATTGAAGCGTTAAAAATAAAATATCAACATTTAGATATGGATGCCACGCTTGCGCCGTTTTTTGATGATATGCCTAAATTACTGGCCGAAAGCCAACTGGTTATTGGCCGAGCAGGAGCAAGCACGGTTACCGAATTATGTTATTTAGGCCGACCTGCATTGTTAGTGCCATTGCCAGGTGCGCTGGATGCAGATCAAGCCAATAATGCCAGAAATATTGTAAATGTTGCCGGCGGCTTTTTATGCGAACAAAAGAAGTTTACGGCTAAATATTTAGCTGAAAAATTAGAAATATGGATGAATGAGCCACAAATATTGGCTGATGCAGCAAAGAATGCAAAAAAGTTAAGTCAACCCAATGCTGCTGATTTATTGGCCGATATGGTTGAGAAATATGCGAAATAATAAAGACGATATAAGGGGTAACTATGCGATCACCAGATGAAGTAGGCGCAATCCATTTTGTGGGTATTGGCGGTATTGGTATGAGTGGCATTGCCGAAGTGTTACATAATTTAGGCTATAGTGTGCAAGGTAGCGACCAAAGCCAAAATGCCAATGTTCAACGTTTGCAGGATATGGGTATATCAGTATTCATAGGCCATGATGCTAGCAATATTATTGACGCGGCTGTCTTGGTGGTGTCATCTGCCATAAAAGCCTCTAACCCAGAACTAGAAGCCGCTCGAGAGCAATATTTACCAATTGTTAGACGGGCTGAAATGTTGGCAGAATTAATGCGGCTTAAAAGCTGTGTCACAGTTGCTGGCACCCATGGTAAAACCACCACAACCTCACTGATTGCAGGCATATTAGAGGCCGCAAGTTTTGACGCGTCGGTAATCAATGGTGGCATTATTAATGATTATGGCACCAATGCTAAATTAGGCAGTGGTGAATGGATGGTAGTTGAGGCTGATGAAAGCGATGGCAGCTTTATGAAATTACCCGCAGAGGTGGCCGTCGTGACTAATATAGACCCCGAGCATTTAGACCATTATGGCGACTTTGATACTTTAAAAGATGCGTTTAAAGGCTTTGTTGAAAAAGTGCCATTTTATGGCTTTGCGGTGATGTGTATTGACCATAATGAGGTGCAATCACTGGTTGGGCGTATCCAAGATAAGCGCATTGTGACTTATGGTCAAAGCAGACAAGCAGATGTGCGATTTTTCAATTTAAGCTACAAACAAGGTGATAGTTTTTTTGATATTGAATTAAACGATCGTAAAACAGGTGAGAGACAACTTATTGAGCAGATGCGTCTGCCCATGCCGGGTTTGCATAATGTTTCTAACGCCACAGCTGCAATTGCGGTCGCCGCGCATATGGGCATTGAGTATGAGAAAATAAAATCAGGCCTTGCTAATTTTAAAGGCGTTAAGCGGCGGTTTACCAAAACAGGCACTTGGAATGGCGCAGCGTTTTTTGATGATTATGCCCATCATCCAGTAGAAATTAATGCGGTGTTAGCGGCCGCTCGAAAAGCCTCCGAACGCAATGTAATTGCTATTGTGCAGCCGCATCGTTACACGCGCTTGCGAGATTTGTTTGATGAATTTTCAACCTGCTTTAATGACAGTGATAGTGTGATTGTTTGCCCAGTATTTAACGCGGGTGAGGCGCCTATTGAAGGCATTGACCATATTCACTTGGCTGAAGCAATGCGCAGGAACGGCCACCGTCACATAATGCATGTTGACCATGAGGATGAGTTGCCAAAATTGATTGCTGAACATGCTAAGGCTGATGACTTTGTGGTATTTATGGGCGCAGGTAACATTAGCGCCTGGGCAAATGATATGCCCAATATATTAAATGAACAGGGTTATTAAAATGTCAGATTTGTTAGCCCGTTTGCCTGAGGTTCGCGGAAAATATAAAGCGAATGCCGAACTTGCAAAATTAACTTGGTTTCGCGTTGGTGGTCGAGCCGATATTTTATTCACCCCCGAAGATGAAGCGGATCTCATTGAGTTTCTTGTCCATAAACCCGCAGATATTGCTGTTACTTTAATCGGCATGGGCTCTAATATGCTGATCCGTGATGGCGGGGTTGAAGGCGTGGTGATTAAGCTTGGTCGCAAGTTTGGCAAAGCTGAATATATAGGTGATCAGCAGATAATAGCTGGAGCTGCGGTTGCCGATGCGCGGGTTGCAAAAGTTGCTTATGATGCTGCTTTAGATGGCTTTGCATTTTTAAAGGGCGTGCCAGGCGGTATTGGCGGGGCGCTCAGAATGAATGCAGGCGCACATGGCGCTGAAATTAAAGACATTCTACTCTATGCACGGGCGGTTGACCCACAAGGCGAAGTGCATGTTTTATCTTGCGAAGATATGGGGTTTGGCTATCGCCATTGCAGCGTGCCTGAGGATTATATTTTTACATCGGCAGTGTTTGAAGGCAATCCTTTAAGTCAAGAAATGATAAAAGCCAAGATGGATGAAGTAACGGATTTGCGCGAGGCAGCCCAACCGATTAAAAGCCGCACTGGCGGTTCTACTTTTAAAAACCCAGAAGGCACCAGCGCGTGGAAATTAGTCGATCAGGCTGGGTTTCGCGGCCATATGAATGGTGGTGCTGGGGTGAGTGAAATGCATACAAATTTTCTGATTAATCATGGTGATGCGAAGGCTGCTGATATCGAAGATTTGGGCGATATGGTTAAGGCATCGGTCAAGCAAAAATTGGGTGTTGATTTGCATTGGGAAATAAAACGCATTGGCCGTAAATTAAGCGATAAGCCATGAATAGGTGATACTTGAATAGGTGATATATGACAAATAGTGAATTTAAGTTAAGCGATGCTGAAATTGACGCCATCATCGACCTTGATCAGCTTAAAAGAATCCCGCAGGAAACCCATGTAGCGGTGCTGATGGGCGGCTGGTCATCGGAGCGACCAGTAAGCTTATGGTCAGGTGAAGCTTGCGCTAAAGCGCTAGAAAATGTTGGCTATAAAGTTACAAAAATTGATGTCAATCGCCATGTTGCTGCGCAAATAGCTAAGGTTGACCCTGACATATGTTTTAATGCCTTACACGGCCCATTTGGCGAAGATGGTACCATTCAAGGTTTGTTAGAAATTATGGGTATTCCTTATACTCATAGTGGATTACTTGCCTCATCAATGGCAATGGATAAGCAAATTGCACGGCAATTATTTGCCTCGGTTGGCATTCCGATCGCTGAAGGTAAAGTTATCAACCGTTTTGATGCGGCTAAAGAACATGTGATGGCGCCGCCATATGTGCTAAAACCCGTGGCCGATGGCTCATCATTTGGAGTGTTTATTATACCCATTGGCAGCAATCAGCCACCGCAAGAATTATTGACCAGCGACTGGCAGCTAAGTGACGATATGCTTGCCGAAAAATATGTAGCAGGGCGCGAGCTTACTTGCGCGGTAATGGGTGGTCGAGCGCTTGGCGTTACTGATATTATTTCCAACACAGAATTTTATGATTTTGAAGGAAAATATGCCGAAGGTGGTTCTGTTCATATAGTTCCTGCAAAAATTAAACCAAATATTTACCAAAATATAATGAAATGGTCAGTTAGAGCTTGTGAAGTTTTAGGGTGTCGTGGCGTTGCCAGAGTGGATTGGCGTTATGATGATGGCGAAAATGCTAATGATGAATTGATCTGTCTTGAGGTCAATACACAACCAGGTATGACAGCATCATCTCTCGCTCCAGAACAAGCGATAAAGCTTGGAATTAGTTTTGAAAAATTTGTTGCATGGATGGTGGAGCAGGCAGAATGCAAACAAGTAAAAATCAGTTTGGAAAACAAACCATAAATGATTTACAAACTCGGTTGAAACATAATGTTTCAGACCGCCATTTTGCTTCGGCTGAAATTCATCAAAATGATGCTCAAACGGTTTATAATGAACAAGCTGCGCACGCGCAACATCAAGAGCTGAATGAGCATCATTTTTTGTCTAGCAATCAACGCATTCGCAATGCCGATGCGGAAAAAATAACAAATGATTTAGAATATAGTAAAAATGTCATTAAGGGGTCGGCCTTACTGATCTGGCGGCAGATTGTTAAATTTTGGCAGATTTTAAAGAATTTTTACACCTATAATATGCTTAGATTAGAGCGCATTCGTTTGTTTGATACCAGTTTGCGCAATGTTCTCAATACTGGCTTTATTGCCTTATTCATTATTTTGGCGCTTATTTTATACCGCAATGGGCAAGTTACCCAAATTAAAGCGGTGATTATAGAAAAAGTTGGCCAATGGTCAGGTGCGGCAGGCATTAACGTCCAAGAAGTTAAATTATTCAATCGCCAACATAGTAGTAAGCAAGAGATTTTAACTGCATTAAATGTTGAAGTTGGCACGCCATTGCTAAGTTTTGATGTGGATGGCGCCCGCAGACGGATCGAAAAAATTGGGTGGATTGCTGAAGCACAAGTGCAACGTATTATGCCAGATAAGCTAGAGATTAGTATCATTGAGCGTGAGCCTTTCGCCATTTGGCAAATTGCTGGTAAACATGTTTTGGTAGATCGTAATGGCATCTTGGTGTCTGATCAGGTGTTGAATGGTTATCATTTACTGCCTTTGATTGTTGGTAAGGGCGCAGCGACAGAGGCGTTAGGGTTGTTAAGCGCATTAGAAGAGCGGCCAGATATTTTTGAACATATTCGTGCGTTGGTGCGTGTGGGCGAGCGCCGTTGGGATGTGGATTTTAAAAATGGCATCCGCGTTATGTTGCCAAAAGATAAACCAGAAGCGATGCTAGCGGATTTAGAGCGGATGATCTTAGATCATAATATATTCGAAAAAGGTATTAAAGTAATTGATTTCAGGCTAGCTGATCGGGTGAGGTTTGAAATGGATGATGAAACGGCAAAGGCCTATTTTGAAGCAAAAGAAGCTGCAAAAAAAGTTTCTAAAAAGAATTGAAGAATCTAAAAGTTTTGAGTTGAAGTATTTGAGAGTGACTAAAGATGACTATTATTGATATGCCAATTAACAATCGTGCGGCCAGCAAACAGCCATTTGTGGCTATTTTAGACATTGGAACTAGCAAAATCACCTGCATGATTGCAAAAGTTGGCCATTCAAAAAATTGGCCAGGCATGCGTGGAGCGCGCCATCAGATACATGTTCTAGGCGTGGGTTATAAACGCTCTCATGGCATTAAAGCTGGTAATGTGATGGATATGGAGCTGGCCGAACAATCGATCAGAAGTGCAGTGGATTCAGCTGAAAAAGAAGCCAATGTGCGCGTTAGTGAAGTGATTGTTAACGTCTCTGGCGGCCGCGCTCGCAGCGACATTTATGATATTGAAGTCAAAATTGCTGGCCAACAGGTCAGCAATCAAGACATGATGTATGTAGTTGCCGAAGGTGAGCGTCAATCAGAGCAAATTGATAAAGCGATATTACATACGGTACCTGTTGCATTTTCAATTGATGGCAACCGCGGTATTAGTGATCCGCGCGGCATGTTTGGCGAGCAATTGGGTGTGGATATGCATGTGGTGAGCGCGGATGTTGGCCCACTTAAAAATCTAAAATTATGCATCGAGAGATGTCATTTAAAAATTCAAGATTTTGTGGTAGCCGCCTATGCCTCTGGTCTTGCATGTTTGGTTGAAGATGAGATGGATCTTGGTGTTACTTGCATTGAAATGGGTGCAGGCTCAACTTCTATTGCAGTGTTTTTCGAAGGAAAATTCATTTATACTGATATGATTGCGATCGGCGGTCATAATGTAACGATTGATCTGGCGCGCGGGTTAAATACTCAAATTGCTCATGCTGAACGTACTAAGATTTTACATGGCAGTGCAATTGCTGGTATTGCTGATGAAAGTCAATTGATTAGCATTCCAATGCTTGGTGAAGAAGATTGGGAATTGCAAGAAATAGAAAAATCGATTTTAACTGGTATCATTGCACCGCGTATTGAAGAGACGTTCGAGATTATTCGTGACCGATTACAAACCAGCGGTTATGGCGATGTTGCAGGGCATCGTGTGGTGCTTACAGGCGGTGCTAGTCAGCTTACAGGCGTGCGAGAAATTGCTGCAAGAATATTAGGGCGCCAAGTGCGGGTCGGCAAACCTTTGATGATTGCAGGGTTAAATGGTGATTATAGCGACCCGTCATTTGCGACTGCAACAGGTTTATTAGCCTATGCAGGCTCTCGCCCATTAAGCCTGCGTGATGCAGGGGATGAGCCAGAAAAAATCGCTGCAAATAGTGGCTATTTTACGCGGATTGGTCATTGGCTTAAAAATAATTTTTAACCTAAATGCATATTACCTAAATGCATATTAATGAGTGTTTTATTTATTCTAAAATTTGTCTAACAATATCTAATTTTGGCTGCATCTTTAAATTGTCCAAATGGCGCTTTAAATTATAAATTTGTTTGCCATTTTTAAACACCGAATAGTCGAGCTTTAATAAATGCTGCATTAGATAAGTTGAAAAGGTTTCGGCAAAATCTTCGGCCAAATTGCACGCTGCATAAAAAGATACATATTCTGAAGTTTCCAATTGTTTCAGCAAATTGGAGTTAGCACCATAAGGCAAAGCTCGCTTACATCGGTTGCCATTTAGGGCTTTATCAAATTTAATGACTGAATTCTGTTTGGAATGTTTTGCTAGATTTTCAAAAACAGGTCTGGAGAAATTTTGGTTGCGTATCACATGGGCCAATTCATGAAATAAGGTGTTTGCAAGCGCGTAATTGATCGGTAAATCGCCATGGCTAATGCGCTTTAGTGAGAATCCTAGTGCCTCCCAATCTGAAAATTGAGTAGGTGTGCTACCTAGGCTATAGGCAACTTCTTTGTTCCACCTATAGCCTTTATACGGTCTATAAAAGCGATTAATACTGGCCCATGAAAAATAAATTTTATTGTCAATTGCATAGGCGGAATTTGGTAATTTAATCAACTGCTTTGCAACATAAATATAGTCAATATTGCAAATGGTTTGTTGGACCAATGGTGGCGATATTGCATAGATTTTAGTCAACTGGCCTTCAAAATCAAATGCCTTTAACCAGTTTGGTGGGCTAGCACATATATTATCATTTTCCGTGTCAATATAACAAACTTTACTTGCAATAGGAACTTGGCAATTAAATGCAAATGCCTGCATTGGAATAAAGAGGTAGCAGATCGTTAAAGTGATTTTTAGAAAAGCTTTAATATTTAGGTTCATGTAAAAGTAGGTTGGATTGGATGATTTATGATCGCTCTAACCTATCTAAATGTAAGAATTTTGCAAGAGAAATGGATGGGATGCAAATAACGTTTTCGTTAAAATTTGTATAAAATTCATCGTTAATAAAGGGTCAAATATTAACTTGATTAATAGTTTAATAACCATATTGGCCTATAGGATATAGATGCACAAGTGAAACAACTAAGAGTAGAGGTTGGCGATGACAATAAATATTCAAATGCCCGAATTAAGAGAATTAAAACCGCGTATCACCGTTTTTGGTGTTGGTGGTGCTGGCGGTAATGCCGTTAATAATATGGCAGAGCAAGGCCTAGAAGGCGTTGAATTTGTAGTCGCAAATACCGATGCTCAGGCGTTGGCCAAATCTAAGGTCGAGCGCCAAATACAACTTGGCACAATGATTACAGAAGGCCTTGGTGCTGGCTCGCGCCCAGAAATTGGCGCGGCAGCAGCCGAAGATAGTTTGCCAGACATTGCAGATTGCATGCATGGCTCACATATGTGTTTCATTACAGCTGGTATGGGCGGGGGCACTGGTACTGGTGCAGCACCCGTAATAGCCCGCGCAGCGCGTGAGTTGGATATCTTGACAGTCGGCGTGGTTACAAAACCGTTCCAATTTGAGGGCGCACGGCGTATGGATATTGCCGAACGCGGCATTGCCGAGCTCGAGCAGCATGTTGATACTCTGATTGTTATTCCAAATCAAAATTTATTCCGTATTGCTAATGAACATACAACTTTCTCGGATGCATTTGCCATGGCTGATCAAGTATTGATGAGCGGCGTGTCAGGTATTACTGACTTAATGGTTAAAGAAGGCCTTATTAATCTGGATTTCGCTGACGTTCGTGCGATTATGAAAGATATGGGTAAAGCTATGATGGGCACTGGTGAATCATCTGGTGAAAAGCGGGCAGTTGAAGCTGCTGAAGCTGCGATTTCAAACCCATTGCTTGACGACGTGTCTATGAAAGGCGCTAGGGGCCTGTTGATTAGTATCACAGGCGGTAGCGATTTAACGCTATATGAAGTGGATGAAGCGGCATCGCGTATTCGCAGTGAAGTAGATCCAGAAGCCAATATTATTCTTGGCGCAACATTTGATGATGGTTTAGATGGCGCAATGCGTGTGTCTGTGGTTGCAACGGGTATTGATCAAGGTGAAATGGCAATATTGGGTAATAATGCAAACAATCAGAGCATAAATGCATTTGGCCGTTCGGTGCCAGAAAAAATAGAAGCAACACCTGTAGCACCTGTTGCGCGGGTTGAAGCTGAGCAGCCAAAGGCCATCATTAAACCGCAAAGTGAAAATATAGAGATTAGGCGTTTAAGTGGGGATGATGCCGTTCAAAAAGCTGGCATGCGTTCTGGGCAAATTGAGGCGCAAAATGTGCAAGTAGCCCCGCGCCGTAGTGAGTTTGAACCCCAGCGTCCAGTGAGTGTGAACCAAAGTGTGGCAAGTCCTACGATGGTAAATCCTGCAATGTCTAACCCTTCAATGTCTAATCCATCACTGTCTAGCCCATCAATGGCAACCAACCCAATGCGTGCCACCTCTAATGCGCCTAGGCAACCTGCGCCACAAGCTCAACCAGTTAGCGCTCATGCTCAAAGTCAAGTTGCATCAACATTAGGTCATCAATCACCGCGTGCAAATTTAGCACATCAAAGTCCCGCACATGCTTTGCGCACGGAAGACTTTCCACCGGTTGCGCAACGTGAAATACGTCAATCGCAGCATGATGCACAACAGCCAGCGCAAGCTGCGCCCAATGCTACATCTGATGCAAATCGTCAAGCAACAGCAAAAAGAAACGGCTTTTTTGACCGTTTAGCAAATGTTGGCCTTGGTCGGCGTGATAATGGTTTGGTTGAAGGCAGTCAAGCGTCACAAGAAGCAGTTGCACCTCAAGCCCAAGCGCAGCCACAAGTTCGCCCGCAAGAAGCGGCGCCAATTTATGAAGAAGATAGAAGGGCAGAGAATGGTGAGCAAAACCTTGAAATTCCTGCATTTTTACGACGTCAAAATAACTAGTTGAGGCAACACCTCTCCTTGTGCAAAGGGTATCAAGCTTGACTTGGTACCCTTTTTTGCGTTTGTTAATGAGCGGTATATGTGGTTGAATATTTAAATATTTTAAACCAAAAGCGGGCTATCATGGGTCAAAATGAAAATAAATTATACATTACTGGTGCCGGGGTTAGTGTTCAAAGTGGTATTCCGACCTTTAGAGGCAGCGATGGCTTTTGGATGATAGGTAGTAAAAATTTTACACCGCAGGACATGGCAAGTCGGGCAATGTATCAAAACAATCCTAAACAGTTTTTGCTATGGTATTATAAACGCTTTGCAACTTATCGCGACCATGGACCAAATGACGTACATTACTGGTTGGCAGATAAAAACTTAATCACCCAGAATATAGATGGATTAGACGGAAAAGCGGGCAATCAAAATTACATATCCATTCATGGTAGGTTGGATAAAGTAACCTTATTCCATCGTCAAGGTGAGGCCGTTGATATTTTGGATGCGCCTTGGGCTAAAATCAATAAATCAGAATTAGATGACCAAGCACTTGCTGAGCAATTGTTGAAACTATTTTATATCGAAAAAGAGTGCCCTAAACTTGAAAAATCTCTAAAACCATATGTGCTGCTGTTTGATGAATATTATACCGAGATCTATGATATTTCAAAAGCTCAAGAACGCATGTATTTGGCAGATAGAATTATTTTTATCGGTACCAGCTTTAGTGTGAATATTACCCAAATGGCGCTAGAAATAGCAGCATCAAATCGTATAGAAATAGAAATTGTAGACCCAAAGCCAGTGCGCATTGCGTATGACAAGGTGGTTTATCACAAAATGACCGCACTGGAATATATAAATTCAGGTAATTCTTGACCATAAATTGCCTTATTTATAAGATATAAGGCAGCTATATCTTATATGCAATTGAGCATGCAATTATCCGACTTATGGCTTGCTCATTTTTTAATTTGCGAATATATGTTATAGAGTTAATTTTTAGCGGCTTTAAGCCGTTCGTTAAGGGGAAGTTATGCGTCTTTTAAAATTCACGGCCATTATATTGGTTGGCTTGGTTTTGAACTCTTGTGGTTCTGTTGGTGATATGTTAGCAGTTGATGAACCTGCACATGTCATTAATGCCGATGCTCAAAACCTGCTTGCAAAACAAAAATATAAAGATGCAGCCGACCGCTTTTTGGAACTTGAACGCCAACATCCATATTCAAAATATACCCAAAAGGGTATGATGCATGCCATTGAGTCCTATTTTAAAGTTCGTAGCTATGATGATACAGCTTTTACTGCTGATCGTTATATCATTCTTTATCCAAATGCAAAAGACGTAAAAAAAGCATATAATTTGCGGGCTGAAGCTTATTATATTCGCTTGGCAGATGTAAAGCGTGATCAGCAAATGACGACACGTGCGCAGAGCAGCCTTAAGGCATTGGTGAAACGGTTTCCTAATAGTGATGAAGGAAGGTCGGCCAAACAAAAGCTGCTAGTAACTTATGATCTGTTGGCCGCAAAAGAGTTGGAAATCGGTCGCTATTATTTGAAAAAAAATAATTTCCCTGCAGCGATTAATCGGTTTAAATCCGTTGTGCAAAAATTTCAAACAACCAAACAGATTGAAGAAGCGCTAGCGCGTTTGGTTGAAGCTTATGTTGCAATTGGTTTAATGGATGAAGCAAGGGCAAACGCAGCTTTGCTTGGTCGTAACTACCCCGCTGGCGAATGGTATAAATACGCTTATAAATTGCTAAATAATACATGAGAATTTGCTTAATAAAATGTAAGGTTAGTCGTTAATGCTCGATAGTTTATCTATTCAAAATATTGTTTTAATTGATAAATTAAACCTTGAATTTAAAAATGGTTTAAGCGCTTTAACGGGCGAAACTGGTGCAGGTAAATCGATATTGCTTGATAGCCTTGGTTTAGCGCTTGGCGCAAGGGGCGATGCAAGCTTGGTGCGTTATGGTTGTGAGAAAGGCCAAGTGATTGCCAGCTTTAATTTAAACAAAGACCATCATGTTTTTACACTTTTAGCCGAAAATGATATTGCTCATGATGGCGATTTGATTTTAAAACGGGTTCAAAATAGCGATGGACGTAGTAAATCCTATATTAATGATCAAGTGGTTTCCACCCGCTTATTAGGGCATGTTGGCCAAGATTTAATTGAAATTCATGGCCAACATGACAATCGGGCATTGGCAGATCGAAAAGGCTATCTTGGCCTGTTAGATGCTTTCGCTGGTCTTAGTAATGCTACCAAAAAGATCACTCAATATTGGGATGTTTGGCAGGGCGCTAAGCAGAAAGTTGTCGAACATGAAGAGAATTTACGTAAAGCACAGGCCGATGAAGATTATACCCGCCATGTCTTAGCCGAGCTTGAGACGTTGTCACCAAGCAGTGCCGAAGAGCAAGCACTTGCAGATGAGCGGCTTATATTGCAAGCGTCTGAAAAAGTGACAAAAGATGTGCAATCGGCAATAAAATTTCTGAATAAAGATGGTGGGGTTGAGCGGCGCATCAATAGCGCGATGGCGGCATTGGAGAAAAATGATACCAATATCGAGGCCTTGGTTAAACCTTCGGTTGAGGCGTTGGATCGGGCGCTAGTGGAGTTACAAGAAGCCCATGGGCAAATTGCAGAATTGTCTCATAATTTGGAATTTGACCCCTCACGATTGGATGATGTTGAAGAAAGGTTGTTCGCCTTACGTGCGGCAGCGCGCAAGCATGGGGTTATGGTTGATGATCTGCCTCAATTGGTTGAAAGGTTCCGCGCCATGATAGCGGGCATAGAAGGCGATCAGCAGGTCGCTGAAATTCTTTATAAAGATATGCAAAGAGCACGAGAAACCTATTTGGAAGCTGCAAATAAACAAAGTATAAAACGTATAAAAGCTGCTAAAATATTAGAAAAAGCAGTGACTGGCGAATTGCCACCTTTAAAGTTAGAACGTGCAATATTTTATTGTAAAATCGAGTCGTTAGATGAGGGTAATGCTACCCGATATGGGTTGGATTTTGTAGATTTTGAAGTGATGACCAACCCAGGTACTGAAGCAGGGCCATTGATGAAGGTCGCTTCTGGGGGTGAACTTGCACGTATAATGCTGAGTTTAAAAGTTTCTTTGGCTGATAAAGGCAGTGCCCCAACTCTAATTTTTGACGAAATTGATACAGGCGTTGGTGGTGCCGTTGCAGAGGCGATCGGCACTAGGCTTGCACGGCTTGGCAAAACCGTTCAGGTGATCACGGTTACCCATTCACCGCAGGTGGCATCTTGTGCTAAAAACCAGTTTATCATCTCAAAGTCTGCCAATCAAAAAGGCAGTATGGTAACCCATGTTAAGTTACTCTCGAGTGATGAGCGCCATGAAGAAATAGCAAGAATGCTTGCTGGTGCTATTGTTAGTGATGAAGCGCGCGGCGCGGCGCAAAAATTATTAAATTTCTGATATAGTTGGATCATTATGGCCAAAAAACCAATTTCGGTAGACAAATTAACCCCGATGCTAGCTCAGATGGAATTGGAGCGACTTAAAGCCGAGATTTCAAAACATAATCAAGCCTATCATGGCGAAGATATGCCATTAATAAGTGATGCAGAATATGATGTTTTAATGCAACGTAATACTGCGATTGAAGCAGCTTTTCCAGAGTTGAAATTAGGCGATAGCCCATCGGATATGGTGGGTTATTTGCCGCAAGAAAAATTTAATAAAATAAAGCATCGCGTGCCAATGTTGTCTTTAGGCAATGCATTTGATAGGCAAGATGTTGTAGATTTCTATGAGCGTATCGACCGATTTTTAGGCTTGGATGGTCAGCCAATAAAACTTACGGCCGAGCCAAAAATAGATGGCCTAAGCGCTTCATTAAGATATGAAAAAGGAAACTTGATAAGCGGTGCAACGCGCGGTGATGGGCAGGTTGGCGAAGATATTACAATAAATTTAAAGACCATTTATGAAATTCCACAACAATTACAAGGTGACTATATTCCTGATGTGGTTGAAGTGCGCGGCGAGGTTTATATGAGCCATGCAGAATTTAAAGCGCTTAATGAGCGTCAAATGGCTGAGGACAATAAAACCTTTGCCAATCCACGCAATGCGGCAGCGGGCTCCCTGCGGCAGCTTGATAGCCGCGTCACTGCAGGCCGAAATCTACATTTTTTTGCCTATGCACAAGGGGACATGAGCGAACAAAATGTGCAAACCCAAATGGAAATGATAAGCCAATTTAAACAATGGGGCTTTAGCGTAAACCCGCTAATGCAAATGTTTGATAATGTCGATGGCCTGATTGATCATTATGCTAAAATTGAAACCTTACGCCCAACATTGGGTTATGATATTGATGGCGTGGTGTATAAAGTAAACCGCTTTGATCTACAAGAAAGGTTGGGTTTTGTTTCGCGCGCACCACGTTGGGCAATTGCGCATAAATTTCCGGCCGAACAAGCCAAAACCCTTGTTAATGACATTGAAATTCAGGTTGGCCGAACTGGCGCATTAACCCCAGTAGCTCGGCTTGAGCCAGTCTCCGTTGGTGGTGTGGTGGTATCAAATGCAACATTGCATAATGAAGATGAGATTGCCCGTAAAGATGTGCACATAGGCGATATGGTGGTTATTCAACGGGCAGGGGATGTGATACCACAAATTGTAAAAGTAGTGCTTGAGCAACGTAAGGCTGATAGTGTTGCTTATGAATTCCCACGTTTTTGCCCAATTTGCGGTAGTAAAGCCGACCGTGAACTAAACCCCAAAACAGGTAAAGAAGATGTAATCAGACGCTGTGAAGGTGGTTTAATTTGCAACGCCCAAGTTACCGAGCGGCTTAAGCATTTTGTATCACGCAATGCATTTGATTTTGATGGTTTGGGTTCAAAACAAGTGGTGCAATTTTACGATTGGGGCATCATTAAAGATGCTGCCGATATTTTTGATATCGAAGCCAAAGATGGTAATGAATGGGATACGATCCGAAAACGTGATGGTTGGGGCGATCAAAGCGTTGATAAATTATTCATTGCAATTAATGAACGGCGAGAAATTGACCTTGATCGGTTTATTTATGCGCTGGGCATTCGGCATATTGGTGAGAATACTGCGAGAATGTTGGCGCGAAGTTATGAGACTGTTGAGGTGTTTTTGTCATCAATGCAAGCTGCGTCTATCCCAATCGGCGCCGATGGAAACTTGTTTAATGAAGCCTATGCGGATCTGGTAAACCTGGATGGCATTGGCGATGTTGTCGCTTTGTCATTGGTGCAATTTTTTGCCGAGGATAATAATTTAAATTTCATTGATAAGTTGCTTTTTTCAGTTGCCACTATCGCACTTGAGAAAGCTGATGAAAGCTCGCCAGTCGCAGGTAAGGTTATGGTGTTTACAGGTTCGCTAGAAATTATGACTCGCAATGAAGCCAAAGCTAAAGCCGAAAGCTTGGGTGCAAAAGTTACAGGTAGCGTCTCTAAAAAAACCGATATTTTGGTCGCTGGGCCAGGGGCTGGCAGTAAGCTTAAAAAAGCAGAAGCATTGGGCATAAAGGTGTTGACAGAAGCAGAGTGGATTGCACTTGTGAGCAATTAAAGCTGAGAAAAAATGGCTAAAAACTGCTAAACTAGGTGGCTTCTAACTTCCGTTTCATGGCTAATCAATTTATGAATAGGGCATTTGTCGGCAATTTCCAAAATCCGCTGAGTTTGCTCATCGGTCAAATCACCTTGCAAACTAATGGCTCGAATATAAACAGGCTTACCATCAATAATCTCGCGGGTTACTTTGCTTTCTACATGACTTAGCGGCCATTTTTTGCGGGCACTATACATGCTCAAGGTAATGTTGGTGCAGGCGGCAAGCGCTGCTGCCAATAATTGTGCAGGTGTCGCCCCAAGGTCAGTACCACCTAGCGAAGTTGGCTCATCAGAAAGTAGTTGATGTTTGCCCATGCTTATTCGAGTTAAATAGGTATCTGCAATATCCAAACTGGCAACTGTCGCATCCGTAACAGGTTTGGGAAAATGGACCGCATTTGGCAAAATAACATATTGTGAAGCCCATTTCACAATAATGTCTGCAGCATAATGCGCATCTTTTGGGTTGCTAAGTAGGTGGTCGGCTTTATCAAGACTGATAAAGCTCTTAGGGTGTTGCGCCATTTGAAATAGCTTTCCTGCATTGTCGATGGATACAATCTGGTCGATTGGCGAATGCATAATGAGCAATGCTTTGTTGGATGCTGATAAATGATCTTTAAGATGCTTTTCACAAACATCATCAACAAATTGTTGGTTAATGGTCAATATGTTACCATAAAAATCCAACACATGTTGGCCATGTTGGTCAATAATATCGCGGTTAGCACCCATGGTTTTTAAAACATGGCCACTATTAGCAGGTGCGCCAATTGTCGCTACGGCTTTTATATCTGGCAATTGCATGGCAGCAGCAATGGTCGCTGTACCGCCTAACGAATGACCGATCAATAGGCTCGGGGTATGGTAATTCTGTTTCAAAAACTCCGCAGCATCAATTATGTCATAAATGTTCGAGGTGAAATAGGCGTCATTAACCTCACCTTCACTTTTGCCAATACCGGTAAAATCAAATCGTAAAATGTTAATGCCAGAAGCCGCCAATTGGATGGCTATATTTCTCGCAGCATGGCTGTTTTTACCACAGGTGAAACAATGGGCAAATATTGCAAAAACCTTACTTTGTGGGTTGCTCGATATATGTAAGCTTGCTGAAATTTTTAAACCATTGCGGTTTATAAAACTAAGGTTTTTCATGCTTTTTATCCACTTATTATGTGGTTAGATTTTAATTAAATGCACAATAACCAAATTAAAAGGCGGAGTGATTCTCCGCCTTAATTTGGTCTATTAATGATCTATAGTGCTGATGTAGCCTGTTTAAGCCAAGCTTTTTCATCTTTGTCGAGTGATGGAGAAATTCTTTTCCAAACCTCTTTATGGTAATTGTTAAACCATGTAATTTCGATATGGCTCATAATGCTTTTATCAATAGGGCGTTTGTCAATTGGCACATAGGTTAGCGTTTCAAAATAATGCATAGGCCGCTCGGTATTTGCGCGGTTGTCTTTATTGACAATCATCAAATTCTCAATGCGAATGCCATAGGCACCTTCTTTATAATATCCGGGTTCGTTGGATAAAATCATGCCCGGTTGCAACGGTATATCCGATACTCTGGAAATTCTAGCAGGGCCCTCATGTACGTCTAAGTAAATGCCAACGCCGTGCCCTGTTCCATGGTCAAAATCTTTACCTTCGGCCCATAAATATTGCCGTGCTAAAGCGTCTAATTGTGCGCCTGAAGTACCAACGGGAAACTTTGTTAAGCTGAGTGCAATCATGCCTTTAAGCACCAAGGTATAATTATGTTTTGCTTCTTCGTCTATGTCACCAACAGCTACCACGCGGGTTATGTCGGTTGTACCATCAATATATTGGGCGCCACTGTCAAACAGATATAAACGGTCTTTTGGAATTTTAATATTGCTGTCCACGTCAACATGATAATGGCAAATTGCACCATTTTGCGCTGCACCTGAAATGGTATCAAAACTAATGTCTTTTAATTTGCCTGTATCAACCCGAAATTGTTCAAGTTGCTTGGCTGCAGTAATTTCGTCAATATCACCATTTGTAAGATTTTCATCACACCATTTTAAAAATTGAATCATTGGCTTGGCGTCGCGAATATGCGCCGCCCGTGAGGCTTGCAATTCTGTTGAATTTTTGCAGGCTTTTGGCATAATGGTTGGGTCTTTGCTATCCACAATTATGCCGCCAGAATTCTCGAGAGTGTGGGTAAACCAGTAAGGCGTTGCGTCGGTGTCAATTAATAATTTCCCAGCTGTGCGCCCAATATTTTTTATTTCTGTTGTTATTTGATCGGGCTGACAAATTTCAGCCAAACCACTTAAATATTGGCGACTTTCAGCATCGATTTTTTTACTATTTATGAATATTTTATGTTTGCCATTGGCAAAAATAAGTGCAAAGGCGTGGGCAATTGGTACGCGTTTTATGTCGCTACCGCGAATATTGAACGCCCAAGCAATGCCGTCACATAGGTTTAAAATTGCGGCATCAGCGGCTTGTTCTTTAATGTCATTTGCTAACAAAGCGAGTTTGTCCTCGGCGCTTTTTCCTGCAAGAACTTCAGGGTAAATTTCTATTTTTCCCATCGGCAACTCTGGCTGGTCATCCCAAGCAAGGTCAATCAAGTTATTTTCTGCAAGTATCAATTGGGCGCCAATTTTTTCTAAAACTTGTTTATAGTTCTCAACTTCAGCTTTAGTATGCAGCCAAGGGTCAATGGCTATAATATCAGTTTTTTTGGCGTTTTTCATCAGCCATTTTGTTGCTGGTTCATCAACAAAATGTTTGGGCTCAAACCTGCTGATGTCAACTTGTTGACGTACTTGAATGGTATAACGGCCATCAACAAATATCGCGGCCTTATCCATCATTACAATGCCAAGGCCGGCGCTGCCGCCAAAGCCAGTAAGCCATCTTAGGCGCTCAGCTGCAGGGGCGACATTTTCGCCCCTATATGCGTCGCTGCGCGGGATAATGAACCCAGTTACATTTTTTTTCATCATTTCCCGTCTTAGAGCTGCTATATTGCGCCTGCCACATGAAGGGTCGGTTATTTTACTAAAATCTTGATACATATTTTAGCTTTATAACTTTAGTAGCAAAAAAACAAGTCTAACTATTTGATGTTTTACTATTTTTTATATTTAAATATTTATCCAAAATTGAAAGGCCAATGCGGAGGTAAATGCGCCAATAAGCGCTAAGCCAATGTAAGCGGCAAAAACTGGCTTTTTAACCAGAGCGAAAACAGCGATGGCAGCTGGCATAGATGAAACTGCCCCACCTAAAATAAAACCAAGTGCTGCAGCTTGGCTCATGCCTTGGTCAATCATAGTTTTTATTAATGGCAAAGCTGCAAAACCGTTTAAATATGCTGGTATGCCAACAATTGTAGCCGTAGCAATTGGTAGAATACCTTCACCACCAACATATTTAATAATCAGCTCATTGGGTATATAAGCAATCATAAGGCTTTCGAGTAAAAAAGCCAAGCTCATCCATTTTCCTAAAAATAGAAGGGTTGTTTGCATCTCGGATATAAATTTTTTGCGTCTTTCAGCATCATTCCAAAATTTCCAAGTAATGGCTTTATTATCCAGTAAATTATGGTCATCTTTACTTGCAATTTCTGGTTTAAGCGGGTTGCTAAAAAGGCCGTTTTTATTCAAAATGTAAACTGTAAAACCTCCAAAAATACCGATTGCAAGGGCTGCTATGGTGCGGGCAATAGCAAAATCTAGACCAATCACACTATACGTTAAGGCAAAAACTGCAGGGTCGGTAATCGGTGATGCAAGCCAAAATGCCATGACCGCGCTAAGGGGTACGCCCATGCGGAGTAAAGCTGCAATTAATGGAATAACCCCGCAAGAGCAGAAGGGTGAAAGCCCACCAATTATAGCTGCAATGATGATGGAATATTTGCCCTTAGATTTTAGCGAGGTGGCGATGATGTTATCCAAACTCGTAGCGCTGGCATAGGCCATAAACATGACTGCAAATAATAAAAATGGCAATATGCCCCATATAGCAGTCAGTAAAAACTTAATGCTAATAAAACCTTGCGCATTATCAAAGCTAAAAATAAGAATGATTAATAGGGTGAATATATGCCAAGCAGATATTTTGTTTAAAAGAGACTTCATGTTTATATACCTAGTTTTGTAGTTATTTGAAGATGAGCGATGCTAACCTTTAAATCGGGTTGAATGTTTAATTGCCTTTACAGCAATCGTTAAATAGATAGTCGGCGATTTGCTCTACCAAGTTGAAATTGGCAATGTTAAAAGTTTCGCGCCCTTGCACATTTTGAATAATGATATTGGCTTTGACCAATGCGCTAATATGGTGGGCAAGGGTGGATGCTGGCATGTTTAGTAATTGGCGCATGTCACCAATATTCATGCCTTTTGGCCCTGCTTTAACCAAAACGCGAAATAACTCTAGCCGTGCTTCATGACCAAGTGCATGTAATATTTGAGCTGCTTGTTTCTGTTTCATACGAATAACATAACTATAAAACTAGTTATGTCAACTGCTTTTAAATATGTTCAATTAGTTTGGTTAATTTATTGCCAGTTTGTTGGGGATATTTGCAAGTGAGCAAGTTGACAGTTGTAAATAAAGCCTAATTGCGACTAAATTGCCTAATTTGAGATTGCATATAGGTTTCGGCAAGGCCGACGGTTCTTGCAACATGCTCTTCACTTAAGTCGCGACTCATCATGCCAATATAAGCATTATAAATCAGCTCGGCCATAAAGCTTGCAAGTGCTGGCTCAAGTTGCATTTCTATCAATAATTTATTAACAAATGCAATGCGCTCTGCATCAATCTGCATAATGGTTTCAGCCGCTTTAGGGCTTTGCTTACTCCAAATTCGAATGCCCATTTCGGCAAATTTTCCGCCGTAACGCTCGTCCACTTGCTGGCTAGATAATTTGAGTAAGGTCGAAAGACGCTTACTTGGGTTCACTTTTTGCTGTTCAACCAGTGAAATCACATCCCTTGTGCCTTTTTCATGCCAAAAAGCCAACATGGCTTCTAATAAATCGTCACGGCTGTTAAAATGCCAATAAAAACTCCCACGCGTTAAACCAATTTTTTTAGAAATGCGGTCAATGCGAACGCCATCAATGCCGCTGTTTGAAAGTGCTTGCAACGCAGCTTCTATCCAAAGCAATTTGTTAGATGGCTTATCATCTGGTTTGTTCATAAGTTTCTCCAACATTTAACATGGCTTTGTTTGCTTGTTTGGACATTTTGACGCTTGCATACATATGTGTATTGACTTGCACTAGATATTGCAATAAAAATCACCATACAGTTATGTATGTAAATAAATTCAAAAGTTGGAGATTAAAATGAAATCAAAGTGGAATTTAGCCGCTGGCGCTATTATGGTAGTTACAGTGGTTGCACATGTATTTGGTGGTGGGCCAGAAATTTGGCAACCTGTATATGCATCCAACCTGAACGAAACCGTTCGCATTACAATGGGTTTGGTGTGGCATGGTTTGACCGTTTTATTCATCATTATGGCTGTGTTAAGCATCATAGCCTATCAAAAACCAGAATTTTCTGTAGGCATAAATCTAAGTTTGTTCCCAATAAATCTAGGCTTAGGCGGTTTTGCACTAATTTACGGTTTTATATCAACAGGCAATCCATGGGTGCTACCCCAATGGATATTGTTTTTACCAATGGCGATCTTTACATTTATGGCACTTAAATCAGCGTCAAATAGAGAGACTAAATAATGGCATATTGGGGTTTGCTCACCGCGGCGTTATTAATTGCAACGGGTTGTATTCATCATTTTAAGGGTGGGAGTTTGATATGGCGACCAATGCTTGTGCAATGGCAGAATGTTAATCAGAGAAAACTTGTAAAAGGCACGTTAGGCTTTATTTGGCATGGGGTGACGGTTTGGTTTATATTTATGACTCTTTTAGCAATATATGCGCATTTTACACCAACCTTTTCTAAAGGTATCTATTTGAGTTTGGCTGTAATGAACTCATCTTTTGCTATGAGTGCAACACTTTATGGCAAGTTGATTTATGGGCGGTTTGGCGCGTCGCCACAGTGGATGTTTTTTTGGCCAATCTCAATTTCTGCATTTTTGGCGTTCATAAGCGTGTGAATGCCCATTTTAACATAGAAATTTTGTGCGTGCTCTGTTATGAGAGCAGCTATGACAGATTATGATATTAAAAAAATTCGCAACTTTTCAATTGTTGCCCATATTGACCACGGTAAATCGACAATCGCAGATCGCCTTATTCAGATGACTGGCGGCATAGAAGAGCGCGATATGCAGGCTCAAGTGCTAGACAATATGGACATTGAGCGTGAGCGCGGTATTACCATTAAGGCCCAAACTGTGCGGTTGGATTATAAGGCCGCTGATGGTGAAACTTATATTCTTAATTTAATTGATACCCCAGGCCATGTGGACTTTGCTTATGAAGTTAGCCGTTCACTTGCAGCCTGCGAAGGCTCGCTCTTAGTTGTTGATGCATCACAAGGTGTTGAGGCTCAAACCTTGGCCAACGTTTATAAGGCGATTGAAAACGATCATGAGTTGGTTACTGTTTTAAATAAAATTGATTTGCCAGCAGCCGACCCAGAGCGCATTAAGCTACAAATAGAAGATGTTATTGGCATTGATACCAGTGAAGCGGTGGAAACATCGGCCAAAACAGGCTTTGGTATGGAAAATGTTTTAGAAGCCATTGTTAAGCAATTACCGTGCCCTGAGGGTGATGTTAACGCGCCATTAAAAGCGTCGCTAGTGGATAGTTGGTATGACCAATATCTTGGTGTTGTGGTGCTTGTGCGTATTATTGACGGCGTTATGAAAAAAGGCCAACGTGTTAAAATGATGTCGGCAGACAGCACACATTTAATTGATAGATTAGGCGTGTTTCGCCCAGATCAAGAAATGTTTACAGAGCTTCGCCCAGGTGAAATTGGCTTTTTTACTGCCGCGATTAAAGAAGTTGCCGATACCAGAGTTGGTGACACGGTTACAGACCTTAAAAACCCATGTGCTGAAGCAATTGGTGGCTATAAACCGGCACAACCTGTGGTATTTTGTGGCTTGTTCCCTGTTGATAGCAGCGAGTTTGAACAATTGCGTGAAGCCATGGCTAAATTACGCTTAAATGATGCAAGTTTTGAATTTGAGATGGAATCATCTGCTGCACTTGGCTTTGGTTTTCGTTGTGGTTTCCTTGGGTTATTGCATATGGAAATTATTCGCGACCGTATTGAACGTGAGTTTAATATTGAGCTAATTACCACGGCACCAAGTGTTATTTATGAAATGCATATGACGGATAATACAATGCAAATTTTGCATAATCCCGCCGATATGCCGGATATAATGTCAATCGACCATATTAAAGAGCCATGGATAGAAGCCACTATATTAGTACCTGACGATTATCTAGGTGCTGTGCTTAAGCTTTGCCAAGATAGACGCGGTATTCAAAAAGATCTGACCTATGTTGGGTCACGCGCTATGCTGGTCTATGAAATGCCCTTAAATGAAGTTGTGATCGATTTTTATGATCGCTTAAAATCAATTTCGCGCGGTTATGCGAGCTTTGACTATATGTTAACGGGTTACCGCCAAGAAAATCTTGTGCGAATGAGCATTCTAATTAATGAAGAGCCTGTCGATGCATTGGCAACCATTGTGCATAAAGACCGCTGTGAATCGCGTGGTCGTTTAATGTGCGAAAAACTTAAAGAAATGATCCCACGTCATTTGTTTAAAGTGCCAATTCAAGCCGCAATCGGCGGGCGTATCATCGCACGTGAAACCATTGCCGCCATGCGCAAAGACGTTACCGCAAAATGTTACGGCGGCGATATATCTCGTAAACGTAAATTGCTAGACAAGCAGAAAAAAGGTAAAAAGAAAATGCGTCAATTTGGACGCGTAGAAATTCCACAAGAGGCTTTCATCAACGCCCTAAAAATGGACGATTAAAATAGAAATTTAGCGTCGAATTTGGGCGTTAGCGTATCGGTCATTGACAATTGTCAACTCCCTCAACACTGCCTACAACTTCTTAGCTAAATTCCTATTTGTTGCAGATTTAAATAACCATTCGATATTTTCTTTAATTATTGCTTTTGCCTATAACTTACGCCTTTAATCAACAACCAAAAGCCTGTGATAATTTCAAAAACCATAATGCCAAGGCCTGGATATAGAACGCTCATGCTGCCTTCTGGCAATATAAGTTGTACAGATAGCCCAATAAATACTGAAATTGATGAAATGATGCCCAATAGGCCTAATATTTTGGGTATATAAGATGATTTATATAATAAGAAGCAAAAGAAGGTTGAGCCTAAGCCAAAGAATATCATGCCAAAAGAATAACCTACATTATATATTTCGGTAAATAGCCCGACTAACCCTGCAATTTCTTCTGGGTTAAATGCTTTTAGATACTCGGCATCACTTACTAAAATAATAATTGCAAAACGGTTTAACAAAATAACTGCAAACACGGCGGCTTCGGCTATTCTTATATAAAGTGCTAATTGCGCAAGGTTTTTGTTAATATGTTTTAAAATGCTAAATAATGCATTGGCCAAAATAATAACGCCAATAAATGCTAATAATTCAAAGGTTGTGGCCATTTTAAACTTTGTTAAATTATCTCGGATATTTTGCGCAGTTGCCGTAAAGCTTTCGTAATTCCAAATATCAGATAATAGATAAAACTCACCAAATATGGCTAATAAAATCAAGCATAAAAAAGATGCTCCCGCTATCCTTGCCATGGTTTGTTGGGTTTTAATGGGTTCGAGTTGTTGCATTATATTTCCTTAATTTCTATTCGTAAGTTATTTAGATTCAGTGTTCCAATGCCATGCTGTCCAAATGATATACAGCATTAACAATGTCTCAATTGATGCAAAAAATATGTAATGATAGGCTAAATGCCCCCCTGCAATAACAAATGCAATGGTAATGATTGGCGCTATTATATTTAAAATGCGATTTATGCGCCTTTCTAAAAGCCTTGATAATAATGTCATGATGATTGGAATTTCGAGCATAATGGCAGCAATGAGTATAAATTCTTCGGTGATTTTTATCTCTCCAGCATAGCCAGTCATTAAGCTTTTTAAAAACTCGGCATCTAGAAACCCTAAAATATCTGCATATGCCATGTTAAAAATAACGGTGATCCATAATATAGATAATTTAATTTTTGGGTTTATTGTGTTTTCATTTGGCATTTTTTACTTTCCGTTGCAATTTTGCTGATAATATAAAATGCTGAGATATTGTACATTACCGCATCGATCATTATATTGACTTTATGTAACAATTTGAATTTAGGGTTTGATATGAGAGAAGCAACGGTATCTGGTGGTTATGCAAAGGCGGTGTTTGACTTTGCGGTTGCCAATGGTGCAGATCAAACTAAATTGTTAACATTATCTAAAATTCAATTGGTTGACTTAGAAGCGCAAGACAGTCGAATTTTAATGTCTAAATATCAAGCAATGGTTGGCTTTGCAAAACAGTTGACCAACGATGCAGCATTGATATTACGCTTTTGCCAATCTACAATTATTGCAGAATTTAGCATTGTTGGCTTGATCTGTAGTTCTGTACCAACAATGGGTGATGCACTAAAGCAGTTAAACCGATTTAGCCAATTGGTGGCCGAGGTTGATGTGCCGATGTCTGGCGCAAGGTTTCAAATGCTAGCAGATGCACAGGGCCTTTATTTGGTTGATAATCGAAGCAATCCAAATGATTTTCCAGAGTTAACCGAAGCAACTTTTGGCCGTTTTATCTGTGAGTTTGAGCGGTATTTTTCAGGCCAACCATTTGCCAAATGCTTGCATGTAACCCACCCAAAGCCAAGTTATTATGAGGAATATAACAAAATATTCAATATGCCCATTGTGTTTGAAAGCGATAAAAATGCCTTGCTAGTTGATCCCGCGTGGCTGCAGGTGGAAATTACTTCAAAGTCAGAATATGTTTTTGGAATCCTAAGCCAGCGCGCACAGAATTTAATGGCAGATTTAGAACGGCAGGAGAGCATTCGCAGCGCTGTTGAGCAGCAAATAATGCCTATTTTGCATATGGGTGATACAAATATGGCGTTAGTGGCAGGTAATATGGGCATGACCCGCCAAACATTATATCGAAGGCTAAAGTCAGAAAATATTAATTTTGAAACATTATTTGATGAATTACGCTATAAAATGTCATTACATTATATGAATAGCAAAAATGTATCGGTCAATGAAACCGCTTATTTGGTTGGGTTTTCCGAACCCAGTGCTTTCTCGCGCGCGTTTAAACGCTGGACAGGCAATAGCCCAAGTAAACATGCCTCATAATTCACTTATTTGTTAAAATATTTTGTACCCAAAACGCATATAGTGACGAGTATGGTGGTAGCAATCATTTGCCATTTTATGCTTTCACCAAGCAGTAAAGCTGCCCAACAAAGCCCTAAAAATGGCTGCAATAATTGCAATTGACTCACCGCGGCAATGCCACCTTGGGCAAGGCCTTTATACCAAAATATAAACCCAACTAACATGCTGAAAACTGAGACATAAGCCAAACCTATCCATGCGCTCATGCCAATAGTGTTAAACTGGATCGGCATGTTAAAGGCTGCTATCACCAACATGATTGGAAATGATATCACCAAAGCCCATGAAATAACCTGCCAACCACCTAATTGTTTGGTTAAAACTGCACCTTTGGCATAACCCAAACCGCAAATGAGGATTGCAGCAGCCATTGCCAAATTACCAATGATAGATGTTGAGAAATCTTGTTGTACAGCATAAAAAACAACCACGACTGCACCTAAAGATGAGAAGATCCAAAAAGCGATAGTCGGCATTTGTTTAGTGAATATGGCACCAAATAAAGCCGTCATAAGTGGTAATAAACCAATGAATATTATTGAATGAGAAGCCGAAATATACTGCAATGCTATGGCCGTTAACAAAGGAAAACCAACCACAACGCCAATGGAAACAATGGCTAATGAATATAGCTGATCGGTCTTTGGCAGTTTTTGTTTGAATAAAATGAGTAATATAATCGCCAATATTGAAGCAATGCTAGCCCTTGCGCTGGTTAAAAATATCGGGCCGAAGTCTTGTACGGCCACACGTGTCGCAGGCAGGGATATACTGAATATTATAACGCCTATAAATCCATTCAACCACCCATTGGTAATCTTATTCATTTTCAAGCTCCTTTTTTAAATTATTATATTGAGAAAGGTATTTTGAAAAGATACAATTACAATACAATTTAAGCATACTGTACTGGTTTGCTATTCATTACAGTTGTAAAATATGACCAAGAATAAACCTGAAAAAACCCTAGTTGAACACGCAATGGCGGGTGTTTTATCGCAAATTGAACAACGCATATTGCTGACAGGTGCAAAGTTGCCATCGATTCGGCAATTTGCAGAAACCATGGGTGTTTCAAAGTCCACCATTGTTGAGGCCTATGATCGATTAAGCGCGGAGGGGATTATTCAACCTAGGCGCGGCTCAGGTTTTTATGTCATTGGGCATATGCCGCCGTTAGACTTGTCTAAAATTCTACCAAAAGCAGATCGCCTCATTGACCCTTTGTGGATATCACGTCAGTCATTAGAGGCCGATGAAAGCTATTTAAAACCAGGTTGCGGATGGTTGCCAAGCGATTGGATGCCTGAAGATAATATTAGGCGGGCATTAAGAGCGATGGCGCGGGCGGATCAGGGCATTTTAAGTGAATATGGCACACCTCATGGGCATGAGGGTTTGCGTCAATATATATTGCGGCGTAATGCAGTTTTGGGCATTGAGGCAAGTTTAGAGCAGATTATGCTAACCTGCTCAGGCACACAAACCATCGATCTTATTTGTCGATTTTTTCTAAAAACGGGCGATACGGTTATCGTCGATTCGCCTTGCTATTTTAACTTTCAGGCATTGCTCAAAGCCCATCAGGTTAGAATTATCGCGGTGCCCTATATGTCTGATGGCCCAGATCTTGCGAAGTTTGAACAAGCCTTAGCGGGTCATAACCCACGGTTATACATTACCAACTCTGCCATACATAACCCAACAAGTGCGCGCCTATCGCCCATAAAAGCGCATAAATTGTTAAAACTCGCCGAGCAATATGACTTAATCATTGTAGAAGATGATATTTTTGCAGATTTTGAATATGAAGCCGCGCCGCGTTTGGCAGCATTTGATGGGTTAGAGCAGGTAATATATATTGGCAGCTATTCCAAAACCCTATCTGCCGCGATACGTTGTGGGTTTCTAACCGCCAAAACAGAATGGTTAGAAGGCTTGTTAGACCTTAAAATAGCAACAACCTTTGGCGGAAGCCCATTTTCAGCCGCATTGATTTGGCATATCTTAAAAGATGGTTCTTATCATAAATATATGCATGAGTTAAAACTCAAATTAACAAAGGGACGAAGCCAAGTGGTGAAAAACCTAGAAGCCATTCAAATAAAGCCGTGGCTTATCCCTGATGCTGGCATTTATTTATGGTGTAAATTACCTTATGGGCTGGATTCAGCAATAGTCGCAAAACACGCATTTGATCAAAAAATCATTCTCGCCCCGGGTTCAACATTCTATGTGGATGATCAAACTAGCTCATATTTACGCTTTAACATAACACAATCCGCATCACCCCGAATTTATAAAACACTCAAGCAAATCATTGCCGATTTAAAATAATTATTGATCCTAACTTTATATCTATTAGCATCGAAACTTTATAAGATTCGAAAAATAATATGTTTAAACTTATCCTAAATTTCCCACGTGCCGTTTGGGCGTTGCAAATTGTAGCGCTTGTCAGAACAGCGGCTTTTATGACTGCTATCCCCTATTTGGCTATTATCTTGCAACGCGATTTTGCGCTAGATTTTGTCGAGATAGGTTTGCTGATCACAGTATCTGCGTCGCTAGGCATTGTTATGTCTATTATTTTTGGTAATTTGTCTGATCAGTTTGGGCGTCGAAAAATCATTTTATTTGGTTATGTTTTGTTTATGATCGGCATGGCAGGGGTAGGTTTTGCAACACAATTATGGGTCATTATTTTTGGCGTGGTGGTAACCAATTTAGCCAATGGAATCACTGGTGCGCCAACCCGCGCTTTACTGACCGATTATATTAAAGGTGACCGCGCGATGCGTGATGTCGCCATTCAATCGCGTTATTTTTTCATCAATATTGGCGGTGCCGTTGGGCCGCAAATAGGCTTGGTTTTAGCGGCAGGCACGCAAACAGGCTTCGTTTATCTGATATGGGTCTATTTTATATTATTTGTCTATTTAGCACTGATCTTTATGATTGATAAACCAAATCAGAAAACAGTAAAAACACACAAAGATACCAATCTGCTTCTTGCAATGAAAATCGTGTCTAAAGACAAGGTCTATTTAATATTGATTGGTTTATTGATGGTTATTAATATTGCATTTTCGCAATTGGACACTGGTTTATTGCTTGATATTTCAAATTCTTTTAAACAGAATTTGTTTGCAATTGATTTGAATTTTTCAACCCCACAACAAATTTTTGCAAATCTTCTAACTTTAAATGGTATTCTGATTGTAATCTTTCATTTGCCAATGGTAAGTTTGCTTGGTAATTTTAGTCTTTTCACCCGCGCTTATATAGGGCTTATTTTTCTGGTCATTGGCTATTTGTTTTTAGCATTGTCAAACCTATTGCCGATGGGTATTTATTATAGCCTATTATTTGCGATGCTCATTTTAACCTTTGGTGAGCTGATATTATTCCCATCAATTTTAGTGCTTCAAGACCGCCTTGCACCAGAGCATTTAAAAGGCAGCTATTTTGGTGTTGCAGGCCTGTCGCAGTTTGGGCATGCACTCGCGCCGCTTATTGGTGGATTTTTATTAATGTATTTTGGCCGTGAAATATTATGGCTGTCAATGATGGGGATTTTTATGATGGTTGCAACGGGCTTTTTGTTTTTAAAAAACAATGAACATAAATAATCATTGACTTTAGTTATTTATCATTTATGTTAATTAACAAGATTGATAAATACTGAATGAATTGACCAGTTATGACCGTTTTACCACAAACTTTTTCTGCTTTAGGCAATGCTACCCGTTTTGCCATTGTCGAGCGGCTGTTAAGTGAGGGTGAATTACCTGCAGGGGCGTTTTTGGATATGAATGACACATCACCGCCTGCCATGTCTCGGCATTTTAAAGTATTGCGCGAGGCAGGTATTGTTGAGCAACGTATTGATAAACAAAGGCGGATTTATTCAGTGCGCCCACAAGCGGTGCAGCAAATATGTGAATGGTCAATCAGCTATCGAAAATTTTGGGAAACCAGCTTAGATAGATTGGCACTAGCCCTAGCGGAGGATGATTAATGCAAGCAGGTGTTTTAACATTAGAGCGTTGGTTTGATGCCCCATTAGAGAAAGTCTATGCATTCATCACCAAAAAAGAAAATTTGCTCAAATGGTGGGGGCCAGAAGGCTGTTATGTCGATGAGAATCATTTAGACTTTACTAAGCTTGGGCCATATTATTTTGTAATGGTTGCGCCAAATGGAAGCCGTGCTAAAGTTAGCGGCACAGTATTGGCGATAAACCCGCCTTATAATGTCGAGTTTGATATGTCGATGCCAGGCGATGAAGAATGTTTGCGCATGAGCGTGGTAAAATTTGTAATAGCCACCAATGCAAATGGCGGCACAGATTTCACCCTAACTCAAACAGGACTAACTGACGCTGAGATTACCTTCAATAGAACCAATGGATGGGTTTCCACCTTGGATCGACTTGAAGGATTGTTAGTAGAAAAAAAGTAACTCTAAACCAACCCCAAAAAGTAAAAAAGGAATAAAATATGGATGAATTTGCAATTATTTATGTGGGCCAAGGCACAGCAGAGAAAATGCCAAAAAGTAAAGGAGAAGGTATGGCGCATCGCCAAAAGTGGATGGAATGGGTGCAAAGTTTAGGCGATGCTGTGGTTAATCCAGGACAACCAATGATGGAACATAAATCTGTCTCATCAGATAATGTCTCTGATATTGCCGAAAATGAAAAATTTACAGGCTTTGCAGTCGTAAAAGCCGAAAATATCGAAGCGGCCATTAAAATCGCAAAATCTGACCCATTTTTAGACATGGGCGGTAGCATTCAAGTCGCCAAAATGATGAAAATGCCAGGTTAAAATAATAACCAGCCTCCTATTTTGTTCTAAAGTAGGGGGTGTGATCTGTTCCAAACTCATTTTTACATCAACTCCGTCACTTTAAAGTTAGTGAGATGTTTTTAGTATATATTGAGTGATATAGCGGGCCAATGGCGCATCGCGCAAAATACGCCGATGCCCTAAGCCCTCTGTTGGGTAAAACTCACCATTTGGCCATTGTTTTTGTAAATTCAAAAAATCTTCAAACGGAATTTCTTTGTCCTGTTTGTCATGAATAATCAAAGGCTGAGTGGTTTTATACAGCTCACTATTCATCAAGCTAATCTGATCAATTGTATATTTACTGCGTGTGCTGATATAATTAATCATATAATCTTGAGTTTTTTTAGACAGATTAAGCAGTTCAAAATAGCGCTTAAAAATCCCATGAATATCGGTTGGTGAAGAAATGATCACCACAGATTTTGGCAATGCTATATATTTGTGCAGCAACCCCAACATAGCGCCGCCCATACTATGGCCAACAAAAGCCACAGGTTTTAATTGCTCTTGGGTTAAGTCTTCCACCAATGCGTCGGTCATCTCAAGCAAATTTGTTTTGTTGCCAGGCGATTGCCCATGTGCAGGGGCGTTCCATGATATGACTTTGTAATTGGCGTTTACCAACTGCGGTATTAGTTCATAAAATGCGGTCGAGCGCGACTCCCAACCATGGCATAAAAATACAATTGGTAACGTTTCATCATTATTTTTAGCCCAAATATTGGCAACTCGACCAGATCTAAAGTTGAGTTGGGTGGCCTGTTTATAAATATGATGCTCTTCGGGTGAGCGGTTATAGCGCTTGGCGCGGCTAAACATCTCAGTTGCGATATAAAAAGCCGCCTTTGGTGCGACATTTGACAGGCCAGAAACAAAAAATATAATAAATCTTTTCAACATAATAGTAAATTGGTAGATGATTTTCGAGCATTGGTCAACCATTGTTATCAGTTGA
Organism: Hyphomicrobiales bacterium; assembly: GCA_016744975.1. Lineage (GTDB taxonomy): Bacteria > Pseudomonadota > Alphaproteobacteria > Rhizobiales > OSC116 > OCS116. The sequence goes on from JADGDI010000003.1 coordinate 47,690, forward strand.
CGTTAGGTAAGTATTTGTTTTTAAAGCATTTAAAAAGTGTGAAGAAATTGTGACCAATGGTATGCAAAAAACGCATAGCTGTATTTGACTAACGTCGCTTTTCCTTTATCAACAGCCCCCCTATATTACAAACATCAAACGAGCAACAAGCTCTAACACACTAAAAGTTAAGGAGATAGATCATGGCTATCAACACATTCAACAAAACATCAAAAGCAAAAAAATCACGCGGTCTATTTGCCAAATATATCGAAACTGCAAAGCTTCGCCGTGCTGAAAAAGAATTATTAAAATTAGACGATCGCATGCTTGCTGATATCGGCGTATCACGCAGCGACGTACATGGTAAAGTTTGGGGTCAATTCTAAACACCAAAATATAGACAAGTGCAAAAGATCTAGAGAAAGGATCGAAAAATGGCTTACATTACGCATTCAAGTGACTTAAATACAATGTCTTCTATTTCCATCAAGATTGTAAATTTCTTGAAAATTGTAGGTAATGCCTTCGTCCAAGCTCAAGAAGCTCGCGCACGTCGTCATGTTAAATTATATATGTCTAATTCATACCGCCCATTTTAAAGCGGCGTCGCCAATAGGCAGATTAGATTTATAAAGATTAAAGCCCGCTGAGCAATCAGTGGGCTTTTTTTATTACACCTTAAAGATCAGTGTCGCCCATTCATCAATGATGTTTCGATCAGTTTCAATAAAGCCCTGCGCTTTAAAATAGCCAGAAACCCAATTGGCCTGTGTGCCAAGTAATCCAGATAATATTAGCGTGCCACCATCGGCAATATTATCTCGAATATCAACCGCCATAATGGTCAATGGTTTGGCCAAAATATTTGCGATAATCAAATCATAAGGGGCAGCTTTGTGTAATAATGCGTGGTTAAAGCCTTTAGCGGTAACCACCATTATGTGAGCGCCAACATTGTTAATGATTGCATTCTGCCGTGTGATAAGCGTGGCGACAGGGTCAATATCAGTCGCAATCACTTGGTTTTTTAATATTTTTGCTGCTGCAATTGCCAATAGGCCAGTGCCAGTGCCTAAGTCAATGGCATTAGAAAATGCGCTTACTGCTAAAACTTTATCCAGTGCAATCAAGCAACCTTTTGTGGTGCCATGATGACCAGTACCAAATGCTAGATTGGCATCAATCTCAAGTGGAATGGCCGATGCTGGGCATTTGTTTGCATCATGTTTGCCATGTAAAAAAAACCGACCAGCCTGAATTGGCGCAAGTGCAGTTAAGCTTTCCGCCACCCAGTTGATATCCGGATTTAATGTGATAATTTTAATATCAAGCGGCGTTAAATTTTGGTCAGTAAATAACTTGTTTAAAGCATCGGCTTTGGGTTCAAATTCATAATAAGCGCGCAAATCCCACTCGTTGCTGTCATCATGGGTTTCAAACCAAGTGATGCTCATCGCTTCAGGCCAAATGGCTTGTTCTAAAATATCGGCATATTGGCTAGCGATGGTTTTTTCAACGATGCACTGACTATAAAATTTAGCTTCTTCCACAAAATGTCCTTTAAATTATGCATTATAGGTATAAATGCGAGCTTGGCATGTTTAGCTCTGTTCCAAAAATGAGGCAACCACCTTTTTACGTCCAGCTTGGTCAAAATCCACCTCAACACGGCTACCATCTGTGGCCAATACAAAACCAAGGCCAAATTTTGCATGATATACCCTCTCACCCGTATAAAAGTTATTTTCAACTTTGCGCGCTTTCTGTGCCGTTTTATATTGCTGATAACCTGTCGATTTTTTGGCATTTTGCGCACGCTTCCAACCAGGTGTGTCATAATCTTGCGCTTCAATATTACCAGCATCGGCCTTATCAAAATAATTTTCGCTGCCCATATTATTGGATTGCGCATAATTGCCAAATTGCTGATTGGCCTGTTTCACTTCGGCATTTTCAAGCGGGATCTCGTCAATGAAACGTGACGGTAAATTATTTTGCCATTGACCATGCACTTGGCGGTTGGCTGTAAAACTTATCCAGCAAAATTGCTTGGCGCGAGTAATCGCTACATAGGCAAGGCGGCGTTCTTCTTCAAGGCCATCTTGTCCTGAGTCGTCCAAGGCGCGTTGGTGGGGGAATTGACCTTCTTCCCATGCTGGCAAAAAGACTTTTTCAAATTCAAGACCTTTAACCGCATGTAAGGTCATTAATGAGACCATTTCACTGTTATATTTTTGCTCATCAACATCCATCACCAATGAAATATGCTCCAAAAACTCGCCAAGTGATGTAAATTGTCCAATTTGACCAATTAATTCTTGCAGATTTTCCAACCGACCGTCGGCATCGGCGGTAATTGCATCCCGCCACATTTGATTATAGCCGCTTTCTTCAAATATTAGCTTTGCCAAATCAGGGTGTGGTATTTGTGTGAGTAGAGATTGCCAACGGCTAAAATTCTCCATTAACTTAGTCAGCTCAACTCGGGCTTTACCGCTTAAAGGCTCGTTGGCAAGCAAATCCTGTGCAGCATGATAAAGGCTGGTATCTTTATTATCTGCATAAAGTTTAAACTGCTCAATTTCTTTAGGTTTCAACTTATGCATCGGGTCAATGATGGCTGTATCAAATGCCAATTGTTTGTCAGCTCCATAGGGCAGGGTGGTCAGAATTTTTTTAATTTTTCTGCGCAATGGACTTGGGAAACCATCATCTTTCACCATTTCTGTAGCAGCTGCAAATAATGACATGTTATTCATACGCGCAAAATGCTGCATTTTTGCCAATGATGATGCGCCGATACCGCGCTTGGGTACATTGATAATGCGTTGAAACTTCATATCATTATGTTGGTTTTGTACTAAGGATAAATAAGCAATCACATCACGAATTTCTGCCCGCTCATAAAATTTAGGCCCGCCAACCAAGCGGTATGGTATGCCTAATATTGAAAGCCTGTCTTCAAATGCCCGCATCATGGCAGAAGTGCGTACCAATATCGCAATTTCGTTTAAGCTCACACCTTGATGCTTGAAATCATCGATTTTTTCACAAATGTTTCGGGCTTCTTCTTCCCCGTCCCAAATTGATCTTATGTGTATTTTATGCCCAACCTCTTTGTCAGAAAATAGAGTTTTACCCAAACGGTCGCTATTGTGGGCAATCACGCCCGATGCAGCGGCTAAAATATGCCCTGTCGAGCGGTAATTTTGTTCAAGCCTGACAACTTTTGCACCTTTAAACTCTCGTTCAAAGCGCAATATATTTTCAACTTCAGCGCCGCGCCAGCCATAAATTGACTGGTCGTCATCACCCACACAACAAACATTCTGGGTGGCGTTTTTACCATTGCCAGCCAACAGCCGTAGCCATAAATATTGCACCACATTGGTATCTTGATATTCGTCAATTAGAATATATTTAAAGCGCTCTTGGTAGATATTTAAAATGTCAGCATGTTCTTGAAATAACCGCAAACATTCAATTAACATATCGCCAAAATCTGCTGCATTGGCAATTTTTAAACGTTCTTGATAGATTTTATAAAGCGCAATACCCTTGCCGTCGGCATAGTTATGGCCTTCATTGGCTGGTACTTGGCTAGGCTGTAAGCCTTTGTTTTTCCAGTCGTCAATGACATTGGCAAGTGCGCGCGCTGGCCATTTTTTTTCATCAATATTTTCTGCTCTAATGATGGTTTTTAACATTCTAATCTGGTCATCAGGGTCTAAAATGGTAAAGTCAGAACGCAAACCAACCAATTCTGCATGGCGGCGTAATATTTTGGCGGTAATGGCATGAAAAGTGCCGAGCCATTGCATGGCGTCCACCTGATCACCAATTTGCAACCCAATGCGTTCTTTCATTTCCCGAGCGGCTTTATTGGTGAATGTTACGACTAAAATTTGGCTAGGCCAAGCTTTAGCATTGGCTAAAATATGCGTGACACGGGTGGTTAAAACGCGAGTTTTCCCTGTGCCGGCGCCTGCTAAAACTAATAATGGCCCGTCAATATTGAGCACTGCTTCACGCTGAGCCTCATTTAAACCCGTTAAATAATCATCATTACTAATTGTTTGCGGCTTAGATCGGGTTTGATGGTTTGCGGCTTGCTGCGCCAACTGTGCCAAGCTTTGCTTTGGCATATTGTCTTCAGTAGGGTTTTGAAAATCAGCAATTGGTGCCTGATTTTCATGGCTGAATAAATCATCAGCAGCAATCGCCTTGCCGCCTTTAAAACGCGGAAATGGGTCAAAATCATCCAGATCAAACGGGTCTATATTTTCAGAATCACTCATTGTCTACTCGCCATATTAAACATGTGCCGAATATACCCTTTATCACGAGAAAACAAAGCTATTGTTTATGTTATGTTCGCTTATTCAATTATGCTCTTCAATATTGGTGGCAATCAATGCGCGGTTATAGATTTGCAACACCCGAATGTGCGAAACATGTCCGATAATGGTTATTTGCTTTGTATCATTATTTTCTTCAACCACCATTATATTTTCATGTTCCTTAAACCCGCCAAATTTCCGAATGGCATCTTCAAGTGTTTTATGTTTGGCTATCATAGGTAGTTTTTTGTGCAGCTTATCATCGTAAATATATGGATTACAGGCTTCAAAAACTTCGGATATTTTTACATTTCGGGCTATTTGTCGGTGTGATCCACGATCCAAATAAATGCCTTTAATGGCAAGCTGCCAATGGAATATGCTTTGGCCCTGAATGGCTTGAGATAATCCAACGCAAATAGAAATGGTCAGCAATAGAGCCAAAGTAATATGATAATCAGCGGTTAACTCAAAGACAATTAAAACGGTTGAGATAGGCGCGCCTAATATGGCCGCAGCCACAGCACCCATGCCAAGAATGGCATAAATACCAGAATTAGATGCAAGCTCAGGAAATGCTGCGGCGGCAATAAAACCAAATGCCCCGCCAGTCATTGCGCCAATGTATAAAGCGGGCGAGAATACCCCGCCAACTAGGCGCGATGCAAGGGTGATTGAAACTGCAACTATCTTCACCCCAAGCAGTAGTAATAGTGTAAATAATGTATAATCTCCTTGCAAAGCTTTGTTAGTTGCTTCATAGCCAATACCAATGATTTCAGGAACAAATAAAGCCATCACAGCAATAATAAAACCACCAATTGCAGGGCGAATAACCTCATGAATTTTAATGGAGTTGGCAAGCTTTTCAGCCAATCTTACCGAGCTTTGGAATGTGATGGCGATGGTGGCTGAGGCTATACCGAGCAATGCAAAAGCAGGGAATTCCCAAAAAGACACAATCACATATTTGGGGATGATAAACCCCGGAAAATCACCCAAATGATAGCGCACAATTAATGTTGCAATGACCGATGCAATGACGATTGGTACAAATGCTGCCACTGCAAAATGGCCTAATATCACCTCAAGGGCAAATAACACCCCTGCGATGGGTGCGTTAAAACTAGCGGTTACCGCAGCGGCAACTCCTGCGCCAAATAGTGAGCGTCTGGATGATGGCGGAATGTTAATATATTTACCAATGACTGACGCTATCGATGCGCCAAAATGCACAATCGGCCCCTCGCGGCCAGCGCTTGCGCCAATACCAAGGCTTAATCCAGCTGCTAAAATGTTGGCAACACCGCGCTTAAGTGATATAAACCCAGTGCCGATTGCCCTTGCTCCGATCACATCGGCAACCCCTTCAGGCCTTTTATTGGGCGCAAAATAAAACAATATCAACCCAACTAATAATCCACCAAAAGTTGGTACTAATAATTTTATATAAATCGGGATTTGGGCTAATTTATCAAAAAATATTTCACTGGTCTCTCCTGTCCAAATAAATTGGACATAACCAATATAATGACGAAATATAATGGCAATATAGGCAACTGTTACACCAATTACGATTGAAAATAGCCAAACCAAAGGTTGCTTTGCCGACCAAAAATGACTGGCATTAGGCGCTATATATTTCAGAAATAAGAATTTTATAGTACGGTTTGGCCTATTCATAATCGCTCATTTTAATTATATTTTACGACCATCATATGCTTTAAAATTTAAATCTCAAACAACCATTTAATATTTTTATTTTGACAATAAAATACCCAATATTAAAATAAATTGATCTAAACGTATCTAGCTATTTATTAAATTTATATTTTAGTTAAACTAGCGGAAAGATTAAGGAATGATATATTGAAATTAAACTCATATAATTCGTCATATGGCGATATTGCAGCAGCAATTGAAGCATTAAAGCAATTGCTTGGCGATAAATTGGTAACCAATGAAATTGTGCGAAAACAGCATGGCGGTGGCGAGGTTACTTACCATAAAGGTCAAGCTCCCGATGGCGTAGCTTTTGCAAAAAGCACCGAGCAAGTGTCAGAAATTGTTAAAATATGTGCAAAATTTAATGTGCCAATTATTCCTTATGGGGCTGGCAGTTCACTTGAAGGGCATGTCAATGCGCTTTTTGGTGGCATTAGTGTTGACCTTTCAGAAATGACCGAGATTGTGGCCTTGCATAGCGAGGATTTAGATGTGACGGTGCAAGCAGGCTTAACGCGGCAAGATTTGAATGTATATTTGCGCGATACAGGGCTTTTCTTTCCTATAGACCCGGGCGCCGAGGCCACGCTAGCAGGCATGGCAGCGACCCGCGCATCTGGTACCAATGCAGTGCGCTATGGTACAATGCGCGAAAATGTTATTAATATGACGGTAGTTATGCCCGATGGTGAGATCATTAAAACTGGCGGCCGCGCCCGTAAATCATCAGCAGGTTATGACCTTGCACGGCTAATGATTGGTAGCGAAGGTACGCTGGGTATTATTACAGAGTTAACCATAAGGTTATATGGCATACCAGAAAAAATCTTATCGGCTGTGTGCAGTTTTGAAAACACTCAAAAAGCTTGTGAAGCGGTCATTATGACCATTCAATCGGGCATTCCAATAGCACGCATAGAGTTTTTAGATGCCTTGCAAATTAAAGCTTGTAATCAATATTCAAAACTGGATTTAAAAGTCAAACCAACACTATTTTTAGAATTTCATGGTAGTGACGTTGGCTGTGATGAGCAGGTGGACATGTTTAAATATATTGCTGATGAATTTGGTTCTGATGATTTTGTCGCGGCATCGACACTAGAAGACCGTAATAAATTATGGGAAGCTCGGCATAATGCCTATTGGGCTGCATGCGATCTAGCGCCGGGTACGTCACATTTATCCACTGATGTTTGTGTGCCAATTTCTAACTTTGCACAATGTGTAACTGAAACCAGTCAAGATATTTTAGATTCTGGCCTTATAGGTCCAATTGTTGGTCATGCTGGCGATGGTAACTTTCATGTGCTGTTAAGTTTTGATGCTAATAGCGATGCGGATAATAAAAAAGTAAAGCATTTTCTAGACCGCCTTGCAAAACGCGCACAAAGTTATGAAGGCACTTGCACAGGTGAGCATGGCATAGGTATTGGTAAGGCAAAATATATGCGCGCCGAGCATGGTAAAGGGTTGGACATAATGTTTGCGGTTAAACAAGCAATTGACCCTCAAAATATTATGAATCCAGGTAAAATATTTTATGGTTAGAATCAATGATGAGATGTTGGGGCAATTAAATTGCCATAATAAAGCTGTAAAATACAGATTATATGGATTAATCCCTAGTAGCGGATATATTAATTTCGTAGAATCAATGAATTTTGTCGTGGGTGTTGATGAATAATATTTTAGTCGCAATCGCAGGAATAGTTTGCAGCATTTTATTGGCTGTAATTTTTGCACCATTTTTTATTGATTGGAACGGCTATAAAGACCAAATTGAGAAGCTTGGAAGCAAAGTTACTGGTCAAAATGTGCGGATTGTTGGTGATGTAAGCTTGCGTATCCTGCCGCAACCCATATTTCAAACCGGCGGTATGGTTATCACCAATGCCAATGATAAAAAACTACTGGATACCAATGATTTTGTATTGGAATTAGATTTCCCAAGCTTATTACGCGGTAAAATTGAAGTCACCATCATGCATTTAAATGATGGCAAGATTTTCATCTCCAAATCGGCAGATGCACCACTGAATTTGTTTAATTTTAATGATGTGTCTGGCAAAAGCATCAATTTGGATGATGTTTCTATAAGAAAGTTAGAGCTGAATAATATGGCAATTGAGCTGGCGGATGAAGCCACTCAGAGTAATAAAGTGATTTCTATTTCCCATGCAGACATCACAGCAAGGTCATTACATGGGCCGTTTAAAGTGAATGGTGTCATTGATGTTGATGCCAATGATGCAATATTTAAGCGAAAGTTTAACCTCTCTACAGGTCGCTATAAAGCCAACACCCCCTTACAAATTAAATTAAAAATTGCAGGAGAGCAAAAACGTTCAGCGCTCAATTTTAATGGCCAATTGAGTAATATTGAACAACATCCAGAAATAAATGGCAAACTTCATATTCAAGCAGAAAAAGATGAAAATTTAGTGGGCTTTGGCCATAGATTTGACTCAAAAATGAATGATCTTTTGCAGATAAAGAGTAATATTTCACTCAGCTATTCTGAGTTAGCACTCAGCAATATTGAACTTTCTTTAAGTGCTAAAGGTGAGGGCTTACTTAATGAAGGGCTAAATTTAAAAGGCAATATTGCTTATAGTTGGGGTGAGAATCCGCGCCTTGACTCTAATTTAAATATCGCAGTGGTGGATTATGATTATATTGTCCGTCAATTTTTAAGCAACAAATCCCCCCCTTTGAAAACTCCAATTTACAAATCTCTGCAAGAACTTTCAGAAGTTGGTAAATCATGGCTCAAACATAACACGATTATATCGGCCAAAAACAACCATGGCTTTAGTGGCAATATTGCGCTTGATATTGAGCAGATTAACTTTAAACAAAATGAACAGATTGACCGGGTAAGACGGCTAAGAAGCCTGATTAAAATTAAACCAACCCAAATATATATGCCGCAATTTTCAGCACATTTACCAGGCAATAGCACGTTGACCTATTCTATGTTGGATGAAGATGGTGAAAAACTTACAAATTCACATTTAAATGGTGAGTTTAAATTTAGTGCATTAGATTTGAAACGATTCAATAATTGGTTGTTATTTAATGGGATTTTTTCATATACACAATCCAATACTGATATCAATTCTTATTGGGGCGAGTCTACTTTTCATGCATCGGTATTACGT